>CALWTE010000026.1 GCA_944384375.1 uncultured Clostridia bacterium
TTCAGGGCAGAGTGTAATAGTAACGTTTGGTGGTTTCGAATGGATAGTAACATACTTGTCTAAGTCTAAGCAAGGCGATGTAGTAGCCACCCTTTGGCTCTCAGGTGAAGACACCCTAGACACCAGTATGTTTGGTTATACAGAAAATAGTACATATGGGCCAGATAGCACTTCAGGCTATCCAACCAACATGTATGGTACAAGTTACATAAGAGCTAAATTAAACAACGGCGGTAGATATATAAAAATAACCTCAAACAGTAGCAACCCAACAAGTGTATCCGAGACATACAGTCCAGTATCAAACTATAAGTTTGCTGATTTTGTACAAGACGGAGTACTAACAGAATATATGGTAACCCCAGCGAACATCTCCTGGCAAGAGAATGGACAAAACGCAAAGACGACATTAAGTTGGACTTATAACGTAAGTAACGAGAACTGGAGTAAGGATACCCCAGACACAGGGTTTTATAGTAGTGGATATAACTATGCCCACAAAGAATACAGCGACACATGGAAGGACGACTATCTTTGGTTGCCAAGTATGACAGAGACGGGCTACAACGACAGTTATCCCGGCATGTGGAGCTTAACTATAGCAGAACGTTCTGACTATAGGAATAGTAGTAGTCAATATTCCTGGTCCCGTTCCGCCCGCGGCAATTATTCGAACTATGCGAACCGTCTCGACTCGTCCGGGGATTCCTACGACTACAAGTATGTGGACTTTTCCCTCGCCGTCCGGCCCGCGCTTCACTTAAATCTAAATGCAGTAGCAAAAGAGGCTGGATTATTACCAACAGTAGGCGAACTATGGGACTCTAGTAGCGAGCAATTCAATCTAGATAATGTACAGTCATTACTAAATGTATTATCAAATAACGCCAGCGGTTCTATTGCCACAATCAGCCAAAATATAGACTCAAACGGCGGTGCAATCAGCGCTAGCACCATTAGAGCCTACACCACAGGTAAAGCCGACGGCGACACCGTAACTATAAACTTAGGCGGCTTTAAGTGGCAAGTAACATATTTATCAAAATCTAAAAAAGGTGACATTGTCGCAACTTTGTGGCTTTCTGGTGATGAAGAATTAGATACAAGTTCTTTTGGTGACAGTAGCGATTATTACGGAACAGACAACCCAAATAGCGGAGTACCAACCAACATGTACGGTACAAGTTACATAAGAGCTAAATTAAACAACGGCGGTAACTATATAAACATCACCTCAAACAGCAGTAACCCAACAAGTGTAAGCCAAACATATTCCCCAGTATCAGACTACAAGTTTGCAGCCTTTGTACAAGGTGGAGTGCTAACACAATATATGGTAACCCCAGCCCAAATCTCATGGCAAGAGAACGGACAGAGTGCAAAGGATACGCTAGGTGCAAGTTATAATTATAGTAACGAAAACTGGACAGACACCAAAACAGGAGCGACAGCGGATAGTAATTTCTATGGTAGTGGGAGTTACAACTACGCAGGGAAGACGTTTAGTGGTTACGGAAACAGTACATGGAAGGACGACTATCTCTGGTTGCCAAGTCTAACGGAGACGGGCTACAATGATTCTTATTCAGGCATGTGGGACTTAAGTGTGGCTGAGCGAAGCAACGGAACAACATATTCCTGGTCCCGTTCCGCGGACTACAATGATTCCGACAGTGCGTGCAGTCTCCGCTCGTCCGGGGATCGCAACGCTAGCAATTATGTGTACGATTCTCGCGCCGTCCGTCCTGCGCTTCACTTAAATCTAAGTGCGATTATTTCCTGGCCTCGCGTGCAAGTGGAAGTGTCAAGCAATTCAACAGGTGGTGGAGAAGTTTCAGGTGGTGGAGATAACCTAACAATTGATTCCCAAATAGAATTAACAGCTATACCAAATACTGGGTGTAGATTAGTAGGTTGGTCTTTAAATAGTTCAGGTTCTCCAATCATTTCTGGCTCTGAAGGAATGACTAGATATCCTGTAACCGTAAAAGGTAATGTCACATATTATGCAGTATTCCAACTTATAACTTATGACGTTACAGTTACCACAAACACGGGAGATAACTCATTAGGGCAAATACTATATAATAACACCTTAGTAGCGGACACTACAACAGATATCCCAGAAAACACAACCCTAACTCTCTACGCTATACCTAAACCTAATTCTGCTTTTATATGCTGGCAAATTACCATAGGCGATAGCACAACATACGACTATGACAACAACCCACTTACTACCACAATCACCGCCGATACTACTATCACCGCTGTATTTTCTAACAGCCTTATGGAAGGCATAGGAGTAACTGCCTTAGGAGGCGGGCAAGTACGTATGGGTGGTTACATTGATGACGGCGACCCTAACACAACAGTTGTACTCAACGCGATTTGCTATTCAGGTTACACCTTTGACGGCTGGTACACAATGGAAAACGGAGTCCTAACTAAAATAGATGCCTTAGGCAATTCCACCGCCGTAACTATAAATGTCTCCGCCTACGACGGCAAACTCATAATTGCCAGATTTGTCCCAAATAGCAACGGCAATGTCAACGACAACACAAACAACATTTAAATTACAAAAATAATTCAAATGGAACAATTTTTTAAGCAAAATACTTAAAATGGAACAGTTAAAACAAAACCAATTTTAACTATAAAAAAGCAATTAATAACGGAAACACTAAAAAAAAGAGCGTTTGCTCTTTTTTTATTGTTTTTGTTTGACTTTTAGTGTAATTTTTTACTATAATTTTTATAGAATTTTCGGGCAAAATGTAAATAAATGCTAGAAATTAGCACAAAATAAAAAATAAGGAATTATCGGGGTATGAAGTACAAGTTTTTTAGTATTCTATTAATGTGTATAATGACAACCTTTGTGGGCATAGGTTTTGCAGGTTGTGGCGATATATATGCTGATTTACGAGTTACTGTTGACAGTACTTCTGTTTCGTTACGCCTTTCTAATAATACTCAAGATGCAGACGGGGATACAGAAGGTGATAGCACTGAAGACAATACGGACAGCACTGATACTTTATCTAATACGGCAATCATCCACGCAACAGTTACAGGTGCTTCCGCGGATATGCTGAAAAGTGTAACTTTCTGGTATGAAGATTCTTCCATTGTGAGTGCTGAAGTTACTAGCCTAAATGACAATGTTAGCACAATTAGGCTAACTGCCCAAAGTGCAGGAGTAACTAGAATTCGTGTAATCTCTAGAGAATATGGGCAGGCAGTGAGTGAAGATATAGTGGTTACCGTTTATCGTGATGCAACAGAAATGAGATTTAAGTCAACGGCAACACCTAGTGTGGCTCTAGGCGAGAGTTTAACTTTAAATACAAGTGAGTTGATTGATTTTTATGTAAATGGAGAAAAAACAAATGTTTATCCAAATACAGCAACTTTCTCACTTTTGACCCCTGATGACGACCGCTGGAATAGTGCATATGGCAATGAACAACCTACAGGTGTTACTTTAGAAAATAACGTTTTAAGTGTTGACGCTAATGCACAATGCGGAATTGTACAGTTAATTGCCACTATGCAGAATGGACTTTCTACCGCTACCCCTATATATGTAATGATATATGAGCCGATTGAAACAGACCAAATTGTTTTGTTACAAGACGGCGAACCTGTAGATGCAATTAATACAGTTGTAAACCCATTTGATTTGGTATCAAACAACTTTCAACTTAGCGCCTATATAGAAGGCGTGACTCAAAGTTACAACACGCGTATTGTGAGTAATGATACTGGTATAATTTTTATAGGCGAAAAGAATAGTTCGGGCATTTATACAAATATTGCAATCAGTGATAGTGGTACAACTACGCTTACTGTATACGCTGAAATTTTGGACGGTATAACGGGTACAGTTTATAGGACATTTTCAAAGGATTTTGATGTAACCGTAACCCGAATTGTTACTGATATTTACATTTCAGCACCGAATGTACCAGAGACAAGCGACCCAGTAGGTATGACTGTACAAGATAGTTATACAAATGGTGTTTTAGGTGCAGAAGTGCATTTCCGCGTGTCTGAAGGTGCTGCAGACGGTAGAATTCAATTAGCGGTTACTGAAGTTGACGGTGCAGTCAATTCTTCTGGTACAAGTAATGATATAGTTATATATGTTAATAACCAGGAATATCACTGGGGCGATTATATACCTGATGATTCTACTTTCTATGTTGCTTTGAGAGATGAAAGCACTATTGAGCGTAATTTTGTACTTGAATTACGAGCAAACACATATGACGAAAATATGCCTATGGCAACTAACCAAATTACATTTACTATTGATGCAGGTGTAATTGAGATTAATCCAGCACGTGATGTGGTTGCCGTTACAAAAGGTGATACCGCCCAAATTCTCCTTAACTTTGTTACCACAGCGGGCGAAGGTAGAGGTTCACCTAGGTTTACATACACTATTGTAAATGGTAATATTGCTTCTATTGTAGAGGGCGATAACTATATTTATACAGTTACAGGTTTGGCAGAAGGCAATACGACCGTTTTATTTGAAGCGGAAAGTGGGGCAGATGCGACAGTGGAGATTCAAGTAAAAGCAGATGTTTCCGCATTTTATCTAACCATTCCGCAAGATTATACTGTTAGCAATATTTTGGCTTCCAACTGGAATAATCCAGACTACGTAAATGAAACAGACGGCAAAATTGATGCAGGTGTGAATTCATTTGTTATTCAGCAGAACACAGCGATAAATGTTAGTTACGTAACCGACCCAGAAAATGTAACAGTTAATTCTATAGTGGTAGGTAACCCTGTTTCAGGCGATACGAATTATGTAACAGTGGAAAATTTAAATGGAAATTCATTTAGATTGATAGGACTTAGAGCAACTGATTTGATAGGTTCCGTAACAGTAACTGTAAGTTTTAGTTATTATGAACAACGTGACGGAGTATGGGAAACAAGGTATGGCTACAGAACAATTCAAGTTTCAGTTTATCAGCCTATATCTTATTTCTACTGGAATGATTCAAATAGGGCAACTACAATTTACGAAACCCTTTACAATCAAAATCATTTAAACTATGAGCAACACGACCTTGCTAATACTACAGTAAGTATAACTTATAACCCAAATGATTCGTATTTTGCAAATGGTGGACAAATTGTTTGGACTACAAGTGATGCAAACAAACTAACAATTACGCAAACTAATAATCATACTGTTACACTGAATGCTCACTTAACCGAACTTGATACCGCTTCGGCATATGTTGTGTATGTCTATGCGACAGTTACCGAATATAATAGGACGCCACAAGTCTTGACTTGTGAGATAACAATTATTAACCCAGTCCAAATTAGCGATATCACGGTTACGAATTACGATAGTGAGAATGGTGTAAGACTGAATGATTTAGGTACAGAAGCAAAAACTCGTTTTGAAATGAATGTAGAGATTACACCTTACAATGCATTTAACACGGGCTTAGGCTATAAGCTTTACAATGCCGTATACAATAATGAAACTCACGTTTATGAAGTGGGCGAAGAATATACTGGTAGCAGTGAAGATGCTGTCGTTAGACTAGACGAAAATAACCCTAATATCATTATTGCGAACAAGGCAGGTAGGGTGTTTGTTAGACTTTATGCGCTTGACGGTGAAACCAGCACAAGTGTAAACTATGACGAAATTTGCCATACTGATATATTTGTAGTGGTAGAAGACGGTACAGAGTCTAACCCTTACACAATAGATACAGCGGAAGAGTTTATCACAATAGGTAACAGTGCCGAAAGTATGACAAAACATTATACAGTAAGGCAAAGTATAGACTTGTCTAGGTATTCAGCCTACTTCCCATTAGGTAAGGACAACGCATCAAACGGTGTGTTTACAGGTACTTTGACTTCATATGACTACGACCGCAATAATATTAAATATACTATTACGGGTATCCCTGTATGTGTAGATGGAGTGGCTGTGGGTAGTGATATCTACTATGGTGTGTTTGCTCAAATTGCACCAAATAGTGAATCTAGCGCCCCTGCGATTTCAAATCTTGACTTCTACTTTAGTAACGGGCTGATTGACTTAAATAATATAGATACGCAAAATATTTATATCGGTTTACTTGCTGGTAATATTACGGCTAGTATTGAAAATGTGTTTGTAAACTTCTCGTCATATACTTCTAACGCACTAACCATTAACAACAACAAGAACTCTCGCACACAAAATATTTACTTTGGTGCTGTTGCGGGGAATTTCACGTTAGCCGATGGAACTTTGAGTAATATTTCAACTAATATTGCTGTAAACTTCAATCTAAACGACGCAACGACCTTAATAGCAGGTGGTTTGTTCGGTAAGTTTAGCGGTTTAGAGTTAGGACAAGAAAGCAGTGTAATAAATAACACATATATTACAGCAAATAGGAAAGCAGATACGCTAAATGACGCTGTCGGTGGGCTTATCGGTAATTTGGTTAGTGGTACGGTAAAATCAATGCAAACCACTGGTACAATTACCGCGTCAAACTTAAATAATATAGGTGGTTTTGTTGGTATTAACTACGGCATTTTAGGTGAGTATACTTCGGAAACAAACAGCGAGTATAGAAACTTAGCAAACGTTAGAGTTAACGGGCATCAAAATGTCGGCGGTCTAGTAGGTACGAATGCTGGTACTATTAGATATAGCCGTGCTGAGAACTACGATTCAGTAAATGTTACAGACGGTAACACCTTAGTGCTTGTACAAGGTGTAGAGAATGTTGGCGGTTTAGTAGGATATAACAATGGTAGCAGTGGCGAACTTTACTCAGGTTTGATTATGTACTCATATGCAATGAGTTACATCAATAGAGATTTGGTTGATATTAATACTCAATCTACTACTTACTCATATTACGGCGACATTATAGGTGAGAGTAAAGTAGGTGGTTTAGTAGGATTTAATAAAAATGCACAAATTTTAAATAGTTTTGCTTCATTAAGAATTCAACAAACCACTAACTCAGGCTTTATAGGTGGTTTAATCGGTAGCCATACGGTAAATGATAGCGAATCTAGGTTGTTTGCTGACTTTGCAGTGGGCGAAATTTACACACCTAATGCAAATACGACTGAGATAGGTGAGTTGGTAGGTTATCTTGAATCAAATGTCGTTATAGAACAGCAATATGCCTTTGTCAAAATCACTATTAACAATGGCGGGCAAAATAGTACTCTATATAATCTTGCAGGTACACTGACTAACCCTAGTTCGGTAAGTGCGTCATTCAATTATGACGGTTCATTAGCGGTAAGTGATTTATCAGGGAATATAGGTAGATTGACTCTAGCCGATATGCAAAATGCATCTATTTACCAAAAGGCAAATTGGGGCTTTGGTGAAGGTCAAGAATGGGTTTCACTAGATGACACAATCGGTGTAAACAACAATATGCCTATTCTTTACGACCAAAACGGCGAATGGCTATACACACAATCTATCAATTCAATTACTATTACACCAAACACATATAAGGAAGACGGGAATAGGTTAAATACTTACTTTGGCTTTGATTATACTGAAGGTGGAATGAATAGGCATGGTTCAGTAGTATTGCTAGACAATATTACACCAAACGAACTTAACCAAAGAGTAATTAGCCTATACGGTACTGAAAATAGTTTGTTTGATGTAGTCGTTACTCCTGAAGGCATTGACCCAGAAGACTGGCAATTATCTGTTACAAGTAGCAATTACGACATTGTAGAAGTGGTACAAACCAGCCAAAACCTAATCGGTTCTTACTTGATTTTCAAAACTACTGGTGTAGTTACTTTGACCTTCCGTTCATTGCTAAATGTAAACGCCTTTGCCGAAGTAACAATCAACGTTTTGGGCGGTTTTGAAGACTACAACGTATTAGACGGAAGCGATAATTCAATTATCGGTCAAGATTTCTATGTAAAGACTAATACTGGTTATCCATTATATCCACAATTTACACAAAAAGATTCTAGTATAGGCTTTACCGAAACTATAGGTATCGTATATTCAGTATATAACACCGAAAATATAGGTTTTGAAGGTATTACGTATCAAAACGGCTCTAATGCTTATATTCCTAGCACGACAGCGACACTATTGCGTGGCTTGTCTGCTACTGATGCCGACTTTATCTCAATAGGTATGGCACCATATGTTGTGCTAAATTTTGGTGGTCAAACTTATAACTATACCTTTACCGATTTAGGATATAGTTTCCGCGTAAAGGTTTATGACGGTATCACGGGTATAGGCCTAGGCCGTGTTACAGAAGCAGTCTTAGAAAGCGACGAAAACAAAATTGTTAATTTGACCGTTTATACAGATAACGTAGAAACAGTTACTATTGACGATGTACAAGTGGTTTTAGGTGAGGAAACATTAAGTGCAGACGAATCGGAAAAATATATTACATTTATGAATAGCCAAACCACAGAAGACGGCATCGTGAATAGTTACAATCTTCAACTTGCTGAAGAATATAGATTTATTACAGAAAATATTGAATTAATGCTTACATTTAATGTGCGTGATGAAAGCGGCGACGAATTTAGTATTTCACTACCTCTAACATATACACCAGCATCAGTTAGACGAATTGATTTGAGCCACTTTACATATGGTGCGACATCAATGGAACAAGGTGAAGCGGCTAGTAATCTAATTTCACCAGGCACGACGGGGATTTTGCGAATTGACGTTTCTCCTGAATATGCGTGGTATGATAACGTAATAATCAGTAGTACTGTAGATTCAGTTTCGGGCGATTACGTGAGAATGGTACAACTCGTTTACCGTAACGGTGTATATAGGACAATACCAGGTGGCACAATTTACGACGAAGACGGCAACCTTGTTGCACAAAAAGTAACAGGTATTGACGAACGTGGCGAGGCATACTATGACGGCAGAATCTTTGTATCAACGCTGATTTCTACCGTGGTTACTGAAGGCACAGTATTTTATGTAACGGTAGCACCTGTTAGAGAAGGTGTCCCTGGCTACTTAATTAACCCAGTACAAATTAGACTTGTTACGACATTTGCTCCATATGCATCACTTACTCTTGACTCTAGTTACTCAGGCAATATTGTAGCACGTGGTACAATTGCAAATTTACACCTAACAGGTGTATTACAAAATAGTACGATTACAGCAAGAGCAAGTTACGGTAGCGAAGCAGGGCTAGACACATTAGAACGTAGTACTTTTGGCACTTTCCAAACTTCATTTATGACGGGTAACCGTGAAAATGTAGATATGATTATACCTTTCTATGTAGGTATCTTAGCCGCTCCTAATAACGGGCAAATAACAATTACACTTGAAATTACTAGTAGGACAGAAACGGGTGGTATGCTAAATCCTTTGATACTTACTATTACACTAAATATTGTTGACTATATAATTGATAGTGTATATGCCGAAGGCGCGCAAAATTCTGACCTGTACATAGGAATTAGGAATTATACGACATTGCAGGCAAACTGGTATATGGTTACTCCTGTTTCTACCGATTTCTTAAACTTCTTCCCAGGCGGTGATGCGACAGCCTTTACAAATGCAGTTAGAGAAATTCAAACAAAAGCAAACGCAAAACTAAACACTCTAAACGCACGCGGTAATGGCGTAGGTGGTATTTGGTACTACAATAGCGGGGGCGGATACGCACAATTAAATACATCGCATACGTATTCAAACTTTGTTACAGCATATAATACCTTCCAAAACGGCAATTCATACTACATTATTCGTGGTAGGAGTCTAGTAAATGACTTGCGCTTTAGATTAAGTTTTGAATCTTACTACATTTACGATAGCACGACTGGTTGTTACACCTTTGCAACTGAAGAAGATTTAAATGACAGTAATCAAGACTTGCTACTTGAAAATTACGTAAGGCTATTAGAGAGAGACTTTAATGTTGACGTAATTAACAACACAAATGACGATAGTCCAGAAGCACTTGACTCAGCAGAAATATTCCGCACAATGACGGAAGGCGTAAGTTATATGCTGACAGCAGATATCTATTTATACAACTGGACACCTATAACTACGGCAATCAAATCACTTGATGGTAATGGTTACGTAATCTACTTGCGCAGTTTTGCTAGCAATGTAGATACATCTACAGCAAATTATGGACTTTGGAGTACTTTGCCTAGTGGCACAGTATTAAAGAACTTGATTGTAGACGTTTCACACAATATTTATGTTGATTTGCAAAATGTTAGCAACGTAAACTTTGGTTTCATCGCTGGTATTAATGAAGGTGTGATTTACAATAGTGAAGTAGTCGTTACAGAATCTAAGGAAGGTTGGCAAACAATTTATAACAACACTTCTCAGGTAGTTAGCAGTAATGCGGACTTCCAGTTTGGTAGGAGTATATTTAATACTATTGCTAGGGGTATGAATGGCGAAGCCCCTTACAACGAGTTTGACACTCTGGCATCTACATTTATACTAACTAGTCGTACAACGGATAGTGGCGGTACAGTTACTAGCAATATAGGTGGACTAGTAGGGCAGAATAGTGGTTCTATTACGAATTCACGTGTAGGTAGGATAGATATTAAGAACCCATTAGGACTGAATTCAAATAGCCAGGTTTACGCTCGTCAAGGTCTAAACATCTTTGCATCAGGTAATGTGGGCGGACTGGTAGGCTATAACACAGGCACAATTAGTAATAGTTACTATGCTAATGGCTATGTGGTAAACTCAAAAATGGACATTTACAGCAGTACAAACACGAAGGGTGCAAGGACGGGTGGACTAGTTGCTGTACAAACGGAAAGGGGTAGAATTTCAGGCTCATACGCAACAGGGCAGATTGATGACGAAACAGCACGTTCTAGCCTAGGTGGTGTAGTGGCATACGGTACAATAGGAGGACTTGTTCACTCAAACGCAGGTGAAATTACTAATAGTTACAGCAATATGCGTCTATCTAGTTCTAACGGTATGGGTGGCTTTGTTTACGAAAATACAGGCAACGCAATCATTAAATATAGTTACTCATTGTCTGATGTACAGACACAAGGCTTAATTAATGGTGTGTTTATCGGTCTAGACAACGAAGGTAATATTCAAGACGGACAAAAGACCACAGTTGAGAATTGTTACTACTTAACTGACGAAGACTTGATTGTTGACTCGCAAGAAAGGGCAATAGGTCTTACCTCACGCGACTGGGGCGACTCAACAGGTTCAGCATTTGACGGCTTTGTAATTTCAAATGACGGTAGCGAAACGACGTGGTATATAGACAACGAAAGGACTTACTTAGGTCCACAACTTTATCTAGCAAATCAAAACTTTATGTCGCATAGAAGTGGTGACGGTGAGTATGTGGCAGAAGTTGGCTATGAATTAGGTTCAAAGAATAACCCTGATATTATTACAAGTTTATTAGACTGGCAAGACAAAGTGTTTAATTATACTAGCGAATCAATTCACTCGTCATATATGACTGCCACAGGTACGACCGACCCAACTCGTCCTAGTTACGAATTCGGTGAGTACTATGTAATGTTGCTAAACGACATAAACTTTCGTGGCTCTATTGACAATACGACTTCGCAAACAATCTTTAGGGGTAAATTATTTGGTAACGGCCACATAATTTCGGGTATGAATTATACGCAGTCTAGTACAGTACTCACAACACCTAATGACTTTGGTCTATTTAATCAACTAGACGGTGCTACAGTATCCAACCTAAATCTAATCATTGATACGCAACTAAGTTCTAGGGCAAGGCGAATCGGTGTACTGGCAGGTTCTATTAATGACTCACTAATTGAAAACATCAATATTACTGGTTCTTCTAGGACTTCGGAAATCATCGGTACGAATATGTCTGGTGCGCTTGCTGGCTTTGTTTCGGGCAACTCTCAAGTTTATAACGTAACTAGTACATTGTCAGTTACTTCAATTTCAGCGACTGCAATTACAACGAACTCAGTATATACATACTATAATAGCGACAACCCTTATAACTCTACATACTCATACGCAGGCGGTATTATAGGTGTACTTGATTTAGCCGAGCAAGAAGATTCTGCTAGCGAGTCAAGAATTAGGAATTTACTTGTTACTAATTCAATTTTCCTAAATAACACCCGCTACACTGGTAGCATTGATATTTATGGTGAAATCGTCGGCGGTGTAATAGGTCTAATCGGTACAAATTCGGAAGCGTACAAAGTTTACTTTAATGTTGATTCTAATACTGATAATCAGCAAAAGATTCGCGGTAAGAACTTTGCTGGTGGACTAGTCGGCGAAAATCGTGGTTCGCTAATGAATAGTAGAATCTCTATACCTGATGAAAAACGAATGGAGATAGATAGTGAAATTTTAGCGACTGATGATGCGACAGACTATATAGGCTATACTGAGTTATTCAGCCACGAAGATAGTGTAAATGCTATAGGTGGACTTGTAGGCCTAAATGCTGGCGGTGTGATTTTGAATAGTTATTCAAGAGTGGCTGTTATGGCAGATAATGTTAAAGTTGCAGGTGGTTTGATAGGTTTAAGCATTAATGCTCCATTAAACTACAACGCAGCGGCAACTGATATTGACCCAACTCTTGCATACTTACGTAACTTAGGTTCTACTAATGGACAGTTACTCACCAGCCTAAATG
This sequence comes from uncultured Clostridia bacterium, assembly GCA_944384375.1. GTDB lineage: Bacteria > Bacillota > Clostridia > Christensenellales > UBA1242 > UBA7867. Next base: position 12,699 of record CALWTE010000026.1, read on the forward strand.
CAATTAACTATACATTGTCGGGCGACCAGATTAGGACAGACGGCTCCTTCCGCTTTGGTGCAATTCTTACCGAAGTCTACACCACGGGGGCGGTTAGTGCTACTGACGCAATAGGTGGTATAGTAGGGGCTCAAATAGGCGCACCAATTTACACTCAATCAATGTCGTCTACAATATCAGCAATCAACAATAACTTTGTGGCTAACGACGCAAACTTTGTATCTAAATTGCAAAGTAGTGATACTTATGTCGGTAGTATTGTAGGTTACTTAGGTTTTGAATTGTCTCAAGCAAGCAACGATAGAATTTTAGCCTTTGTAGGCACTATGGAGCAGTTTGGTGACACAACTAGTGGATACAGTCTAGGTAGCGTGGCTACAAACATAAAGGGTGTTACATTAAATGTAGACGGTACAAACCTAAATTCAGTCGGCAACTTGCCAAATATCAGTACAATGAATTTAGTTAGCACAAACTTTATCCAGGCAGCAACGTCAGTAGATGACCAGTCATTTAACGGCTTTAATGAAAACGTTTGGAATCTTGACGAAGAGAAACTAAACCACCGTTTCCCAAATCTTAGTCTAGGTTACGATTTGCCAGTAGTAGAAGTTTCTACTCCAGACGAATTCTTTGATGCATTAGATGATACGCAAAATAATAGTTCCATTAGAATTATTGCGGACTTAGTAATTGAAGGCGATGACTGGGAAAACTACATTACGCAGACCAGCCCTGTAAAACAAAGTATAGGTACTCTGGAAAATCCAGTTCGTGGTAGGCTGGAGGGTGCTGTGCCTGTAGTCGTTTCGGGACAAGATACGACAAGAGCAGCGAATATTACATTTGTAAACTTTAATACTACGCAAATGGATTACTTCCACTCACTGTTTGGCTATACACGTAGTTTCTGGCTGATTAATGTAAACTTTGAATTTGCCTTTGACTTTGACGCAACTATACAAAATGTGGATTCATTTGCATTATTAGCACAAAGCAGTATTTCTTCAAACTTTGAGAACGTTTCCGTTTCGTTTGCTAGTTCGGGCGACAGTCAATATACATTAAGAGCAAACAATTTAAACAATATTGCAGTAATAGCTGCCGAAGCGCAAGACTGTTCTTTCTCAAATATTAGACTTGATGTAACAATTGATGCGACAGACTTTACAAAACGTGAAGGCTCTAGCAATAATAGAATTGCAATAGGTGGACTGTTTGCACTCGGTTCATCAAGTAACGAAATTACAGGTTCTAACTTTGGAAATATTACTATAAACTATAGTTCAGCCGTTGATTATGAGTTGACCTTTGGAGCCTTAGCAGGTAGGAGTGAAGGAATATTAAATCTTCTAGGTACTTCTCGTAGCGAAGGTAACATTGCAGGTACAATTAATGTAGAATTATCAGCAAATAATAGCGTAAGTAATCTTTACTTAGGTGGTGCAGTAGGTAACCCTAGTGGTGCCACAGTTCTAAGGAATTTCAGCACAAATGTTGATGTAAATCTTACAAAATCTACAAACAACACAGGTAGAATTTATATCGGTGGTGTGTTAGGACAGATTGATAGCAGTAATATAACAGGCGCAACCAGTCTAGGTGATATTACGCTTAATGTAAATGGTGGTAATGCTTATGTCGGCGGAATTGCTGGTTACATTAACAACAATCAAAACTTTAATGAATTCACATTTAGTGGCACAACTACAGATGTTGCAAATAGTTATGGTACTATAAATATTTTAGGCGATAATTATGAAAACCTATATGTCGGCGGAATTTATGGATACACAAGGGAATTTGTTACGTTAAGTGAAGGTATGGTAGCACCTGTTGGACAATCTCGTTCAATTTACAATAACCTATATAGTAGCGCAAGCATCAATGTAGACGTGACGGCTACTTATGCTTATGTCGGTGGTCTAATAGGCTTAGCCGAACAAGGTAGCACCTTAGGTAGTGATGGACATCTTACTCCATTTACTCCTATAAATAACGTATTGCGTATTAGCAATGTTGCATTTGTAGGCGAAGTGCTAGTAAATAACGAATCAACAAATGGTGCTAGTTACGTAGGTGGTATTAGCGGTATGTCATATTTGACTACAGAAAACGCACTTTCATCTGGTGTAGTATCCTTCAACTCGGGTAACGATGCTCGTAGTTATGTAGGTGGAATTGTAGGTTTCGCTCAAAACCACGTAGTCTACTCAGTCGCTATGTCAGTAATGCAGGTTAGCAAGTATATTGAAAATGTGGCTACAAATGTTGATGCAATTATGGGTGGTAGAGAGAGTGAAAGCGTACTCGTGCAAACCACATACTATAGTTCGGAAATGTCTGGTGCATTCAGTGATTATGGGACAAACTTAACCGCAGCAAATATTTACAGCACAGAATATTGCGACTTGATTCTAGCAAACCTTACCAACTGGACATATAGCACAGTTGAGACAAACAATAGCAATACTGTTGCCGTGCTATATCCTACAAATCTAGCGTCTTACGTTGATTTAACATCGGGTAGTGAATTAGTACCAGTATTTGTAGAAAATGCAAATATGCTGTCTGGCTTCTTGAATGCAGACAATCAAACACGTAAAACAATTATTCTGTCTAGCGACGTTGAATTGACTTCTCTAAACAACTTTAGCCTAGAAAACACAAGACGTATAATAGGTAACGGTTATAGTTTTATAATAAACAATTCATATCAATATGACGCAGTACAAAATAATTATGGTTTGTTTGCCGAAATCCCTAGGACTTCACTTATATCTAATGTAGGAATTAACTTTGATACAATTACTCTTACAGCAATTACTCAGAGCAATATAGGTGTGCTAGCAGGTACAAACTATGGTACAATTTATAATGTAACTATAGGTACTTTGGCTGACTACGACACAGATTATCTAAGCACAAACAACTTAAAGACAGTAGCAAACTTTGGTAATGGCGCAAAAGATAGGTACACTTCAAACTTGCTTACAAGTCAAGAAATTGCTACTTTGAGAGTAAGGACATCGGGCAGTATTACTGTAAATGTAGGTGGACTAATCGGAGCAAACTATGGTCTAATATCGGGTGCATTTACAAGTCTTGATATTGATGTAGTTGCTACAGGGACAGCAAATGTTAGTGTCGGCGGTTTGTCAGGTCTTAACCAGTCTGCATCAATTAACAACAGTATGACAAACGGCAGGATAAACCTTGACGGTACAATCACGGCAGGTGGATTGGGTGGTACAAATATCGCTAGCGTCTTTGAAGGTTGTATCGCAAATGTAAACATTACGGCTAACACGTCGTCAAATAACATCGGGCTTGCATTTGGTACAATCAATAGCGGTATAATGACGGGGATTATTGTAAATTCTAACTTGAGTAGTAGTTCTACTTTAGACGAATTTAACGCTCTCTATAGTTACGCATTAACTAATGCAAATCTTGCTAGCAATACAGCAATGACTTATATTCAAACGGTAGAAAATCAATTCAATCAACAAATTTGGTCTAGGAGTGCTACTCTAAATTATGGTTATCCATACTTAACTATAAACAATGTCATTGATTTCAATACAGGTGACGGCACACTGGAAAATCCTTATGAAATCAATGAAGCAGTACAACTCTTAGGGCTCACGGGCGTGCAACCAGAGATTTACTATGCGTTAAGCCGTGATATGCTAATTTCTGCTGAAACTATGGCTCAATCTTCACAAATTTCACTAAACGTATGCGAGTTAAACGGTATGGGGCACACGGTAGTTATTTACGAATTGCCTACGACAGAAAACACTGCTAGTTATGTAGCATTATTCGGTTCAATAGACCAAAATACTATTGTTAGGAATATCGGTATGGCAATTAGTAACGATATTACTATGTCTGACGCAATTCAATATAACTTTGGTACTTTAGCTGTATCAAATTATGGTACAATCACTAATTCATTTGCAGTATCAAATGGTAGTATCACATTTACTAACTCGCAAACCAACAGTAGAATCGGTGGACTTGTTTCACAAAACTACGGCGATATCCTAAACTCCTTTGCTGATGTCAACTTTGTAGGTCAAGATGGATACTTCGGTGGACTGGTTGGTGTGTTAGGTGCAGACCCTAGTCAAAATGAAGGGGAAGAAGACGAAGAAGAAACAGTAGTTAGACAGGCAACTATTTCTAAATCGTTTACGTCGGGAGACATAACGCTGAATAATAGTACAAATAGTCAAACTTCTGCAGGCGGACTCGTAGGCCTAAACTACTCGCTCCTTGACGAGGGCTATGTAATACAAGATTGCTACACTTACGGTACGTGCTTGCTCGCAAATAGAGCAGGGCTAAACTTAGGTACCATAATCGGCTATAGCGCAGTGGAATTGAATACTTACAGAACGTATAGTTACGTCTACACTCCTGGCTCAGATGTTACAAGCGAATATGCAGGATTGTATGCTAATCTAGGTATGGTGGGTAATCAAGCATCTCTTACGACTAAAGATAATACAAGTGTAATTTCGGTTTACTTGCGTGGAATTATTAATGACGAAAGACAAGGAGCAACTCCTGAAGATGTGTCACAAGTAGTAGGTATTTCCGAAATGAGAAACACGATTTTAGGTAGGGGAATTTATGCTAGTTGGCCTATAATTAGTTCTACATCTATTTGGGCGCAAAATTATGGTGTAGGTAATGAAACATTCTTGCCTTACTTACGTGGTGTAACACCACAAGACCGTCAAGAAAGTGTTAATTCATCAACTGATGCATTTGATATCTTTGACTTGAATTAAACAAAATTACCTAAAAATCAATCCAAAAATAGTGCTTTAAATAGGGCTTAATTGCAAAAATAAAATACACTTATTCTAATACAGAGTAAGTGTATTTTTTTGTTGTTATAAGAAAGTCATGGGATAGTCCCGTGGTTCATTAAAGGTTAACTTTTACTTCCTTCACTTCTTGTGTTGTTATGATTGAATAAGTGTATTTTTTGTAATAAAGTGTATTTAGAATAAAAAGTATTAAAGAATAAAAATTCACGATTTAAAAACTCATATTGTTCGTTTTATTAAAAAAAAGCGCCCTTAAAGGGGCAGAATAGCATTTAGGTGGAGTTTTTAGTAATTAAACAATATTTCTACGTTTTATTGATTCAACTTGTGTTTTCTCTTTATCATAGAAAACTTGCTTATTATCTAAATAATCAGTTTTACTTAAATAGATATTGCAGTTACAATATTTTGTTGCTTCGTCCAAATAAGCACTAACTTGCGTATCGTCTTCACTCATACAAGCAAAAATAGTCAAACTTCCATGTTCCGTATTCTTACCAGCAGCAAATAAAGTCTTAATACGCTGTATAACTTCTTCGCTTGAATTATCTAGGCACAACTTCTTTTGCTTTAGTGTACTTGAAAAATTTTTAATCAAATCTGCCAAATCATCTATAACTAAGATGGTTTGATTGCCAGTATTACATAGATTTTTTGCTCTGCTAATAGCAATTTCATAATTAAATACGACGTCAATAGGCTTTATATCAAATGTGGTAAAAAAATATTCAACATTAGGTAATTCAATGCGTTCCTCAGGTTTTTTACTGATAGCAAAATAAACCACTTTGTATTCACTACTCAAATCTTTAGCAATAGAGTTTGCTAAGTATGTTTGCCCGCTATCTTTTTCGCCAGCAATTAAAATGCGTTGTCCCTGTTTTATAGGGAAATTATCATTTATAAATTTTAATTGTGGTAGAGTAAAATCAATCGTCTTATCAAAGCATTTTGAGTTTTCTTCGGCAAATTTAGACAAATACGACATAGGCTCGCAATCATTAATAGTGAGAATTTTAGTAACTATGGGGAGCTTGTCTGTATCTGCAATTTTTACATTGTAAGTAATTTTGTCTCCAACGTGTAATAAACCATAAAATTGAGTATCAGGTGTGATTTTTGCACATTTGTCTAGTTTTACTTCGTCAGCATTGCCGATAGTGCATAAAAACTCGCCATACATTTCAATAGTGTAGCCAGTCAAAACTTGTTCTTCCATACGTTTATTTACACTGCCATAATATGAATAAAGTGGGAGATTGTCATTTATACAAAATAAATCAAAGTTTTCTTCTACACCTACTATTTTTTCCCAGTCTTCGTCAGGGATAACCGATTTATGCGGACGTCCGCTCTTTGCTTTTTTATAAGGTTGAACTTTGCCAGTTACTACATCAATTATAGCCTTGCGTAATTCTTCTGTACGTAGGGTAGTGGGGTTTTTTACACCTACTTTTGCACCTACTTCTCGCAATTGAAAGACAGATAACTTATCTAATTTATTAATATCTACTGAATAATTTTGCATATTTTTCTCCTTAGTTTTTTCAAAATTAAATTTTAACATATCAATAAAAAAATGTAAACGAAATTTTTGCAATATTTTACAAAAATAATTTTTTACAAATAAATATTTTAATTTAAGTTATTTTAGTAAAATTTTATGTAATTTTGTGAAGCTTTTATACAAAAATAGTTTATGAATTTCCATAAAAAAATAGTTTTATAAAAATTATTTATACAAAAATCAGTGTTATAGAAGAATATCTTTGCAAAAATAAATGACAAAAAATAAAAAGAACAACAAAAGTTGTCCTTTTATTTAGCAAATTGTTTTTATATAATTTGTAATTCAAAAGATATCACAACTGCTTTTAAACATAAAGTTTTTATGGCAATTTTTAAGTTTCAATTATATTAGCGAACTTTAATTCTATGACGTAAAATTATGAATGTTACAATTAGACCTACAATTACTATACAAGCTACAACAATTAATATAATCGCTGCGGTATTAAGTGGTTCTTTTATTGTAATACGATGACTTTGTAATAAGGTATCGCTTGCAGAAAGTACTTGTATGGTGTAGTCGCCAGGAGTAGAGTAATTTGCAATTTGTACAGGGTCAATTATTGCACCAGTTTCGGCATTAATAGTATATATAAGTTGTCCATTAACCATAATTTTGCTATCACCGATACGCTCATAGAAAGTTGCTGGGTTTATAGTCAAGGTAAACGAAGATGTGCTAGTAGAACCCCAATCACGAGAAGCAGTAATTGAAACGGTTTCATTATTTATCCAAATACTGTAAGTGTAATCTTGACTAGGTATATATCCATCTGCGGTGGTTCTAACAGTTATGGTATATCTGCCTACGCCCCAAGTTTCACTATCAATATATAGAGAAGTAATTTTTTCATCATCGCCACGAACCAAATCGGTTATATCCAATCCAGAACGAACTATTGAAACTATTTCATAACCCGACATAGCAGGGAATGAATAACTACGTAATGCTTCATTAGGTGAGTAGAGTGTGAATTGATAGTTTGCGACCAAATCCTCAGCATTAGTACCTTCAATATTTTGAATTGAAGCACGCATTGAAATTTTGTATACACCAGGTTGTGTGAATACATAATCTCCTTCTTCCGTAGGTGTAATAGTATAGGCTATGTTATTACGTGTGATTGTAACTTCAGGTGGATTGTCATAGTAACTTAAATTAGGAATATTTACAGTTACATCACTAGAATAAGTCGCATAAGGAATTGCAGCATTGTCATTTACTGAATAAATTACATTAGTTAGTAGAGTTAGCGAGAATCTAGACGAGTTAGATGCAAAGTAATTTACTTGCCCTACAGGGTCTAAAATGCGAATTTCATATACACCCGAATTTGTGAGAGTAATTGAACCGCTGGTGTAGTTTCCTACAATTGTTCCATTATAGCGCAATTCAAGGCTAAAGTAATTATAATATGTGTTTTGGAATGTTCCATCAGGTTGAGCAGAATTGTCTGTGAAACTTGTTTGCCATGTGATTGTTACAGGGTCAGTCTCAATCGCACTAGCACGGTTGGTGGTTTCACCGTTTATGCGGAAGTTTGTATAACTTGATATTGTCATATTTGGAATACGAGTTACAGCAAAGTATACGCTTAGTACGTGAGTTGTTTCACCGAAAACGCGGTAAATTCTAGTATTACCAAATTCATCTACCACTTGATAATTTAAGCCCTTATCTTCATTATAGAGAATTTCAATATTTCTACGCCAGTTTGAATCGCTACTTAAGAACATATAGTGTGGCATAGTTATCTCTACATTATTTAGAAAGTATGAATAACTATCGTCTCTAGCATAGAGTTGTACAAGTTCGCCCGAAGTCGTTATTTGATAAACACCATATATTGAAATATCATATTCTTGAATTGTAAATGTTCTAGTACCATTCATATATTGCCCTAAATCATTATGTAACCCTATTGTATAAGTACCTTCAGCATCTACTATAACTGGAGAAGTTATATTTTCAGTTGTACCGTCAGGGTAGGTTAATGTTACATAAGGATTAAACAATGCCGCGATATCATTCCAACTAATTATTACAGACTTGGAAGTCAAATCATTCATAATAGGTGAACCAGATGAGTCTGTAACACTAATGTTCGGGAAGTGAGTATAGATTACAAAATCAAAAATAGTTGCTGTATCTGTGTAATTATCTACTTCTAAATGTACGTGGTAATGTATGCCAATGTTTGCGTTAAATAACAATATTATAACATTTGAAGTAATAGATTCTTGAATATAAGTAAAGTAAGGACTCTGCGTATCAATAGAATCTACTGTGTCACCATTGACATTAGTATAGATTATAGAATCTGTATCAAAATCAGTTATTGTTAATTTTACACGTAAGCCACTTGATTGATAGGTAAAGCGTACATCGTTAGATGTATAGGTGTACATTACGTCGTTGTGTGCATATTCTGTGGTTCCACCCGAATAAGTAACATATCTAATTAAATCACTATCAATAGGGTAAGAGTAAACCATTCTACGCCCAAAGTTATCAATAAATACAAACCGATATGTTGCGTTATTTGGTAACCCAAATGTATAACCGATATTGATTGACTGGTCACTTTCAAAATCTTCAGGATTTACTGGTAAATCAATGAAGTTGTCATCTGCATAAATTTCGTCATTGTTACGAAATACTTGGAATGTCGTTAACTTTGTAGATGGGATATTTGTAGTATCAGGTAACTTAATAGTAAACATAGTATTATTAGCAATAGAAGTAATCAAGTTTAGGAAATCGTCTTCACTAGTAATTAAGAGTTGCCCTTCAGTATTTACATAGAATTCAAATGTAAATGTAGATTCAGGAAGCCTATCATTAATAGTTACTTTGATTTGACTACCATAATTTGTTTGATAATTTAGATACAACTCATCTATAAACGAGTTAAACATATCAGCCACTTCATCTAAACTGCTAACTATTGAGTATCCTGAGAATCGTGTTATATCAGCCTGAGCATCGCTAGGGACATAGCAGAATGTTAAACTTTCTCTACTGCCCATTTGGTTTTCAAAACTAATAATCATCCAGCGGTCTTCTGAGGAAATGTCGTCAATATTAAATTCTCCGCCGTTTAAAATTATAGTTTCGCCACGGTCAAAGATTGTTACACCATTCTCTTGCGCTATACTACCAGTAGAATTTGATTCTATATGAATTGAATTTTCCCCGATAGTACCATCTACACTTTGTATATTATCAGTAACATAAACTGTATAAACTCGTAAGTTACCTGCACGGTCTTGCTCTATAATATCATAGTATCCAACTTCGGTTAGGGAAGTACCAGCAGTGTTGTCGTTAGCATATGTTGCCCGTACATAAGGGTCACTAGTTGAAAACCTATAATTTGCATTTGAATAATTAGGGTCGCCCGCAACAACTGTTTGATTTGCTTTTTCGCCAGTGTAATCATCTCTCTTAAAGTAGTAGAAGTAGGTTCCGCTTTCGTATTCATTTTGATAATACAATTTCCAGCCAACAGGTACAGCAAATGCATAAGATTTTAGGAAGTCAACATCATAATTGTCAATATTTTCAATCAAGTAATCAGCGAATCCGTTGCCTATTTCATTTATAAATGCATCGTTTTGAATTAAAGAACGTAAATTCCAGTAAGGTGCAGTATGGTCATTATATAGTGTTTGAGTGGTTTGATAATTTTGCACTGTGCCATTTACTTCATAATCACTTTCATCTTTTGCAATATAATGGACAGTGGCAGTATACTCAATATCCGCTAATTTCGTTGCATTCATAGCGGGGTTTTCTATTGGCGCAATAGGGAGTAGCAAGTAATAATTGTAGATATTATTGATAGCCATTTTATAGAATTCGGCTTCTGCTAATTCACTAGTAGTCAAGCCTTTGTTGATAATAGCCTGCAATTCGCTCTCCGTACCGTAAATATAACGCACACCATCGCCCTCTGGGTCGCTCTCTTTTAATTCATTATATTCGCTTTCGCTACTAGTCAGTAAAATAGGGTCAGAGAACGTACGTGAACTTGTCTTTACACTCGTGCCAGTACTGCCATCTGTATTTAAGCGTGGCGAATCTTTAGTATAAACATTAGTAATTACTTGTACGTCGTTAAACGCGATTTGAGCAGTGTAAATATCTGCTGGGTCACTCCATGTAATTCTAGTTTTGCTATCGTTTGTAATACGCGTAACAGTTACATCAATATTTGTATAGTTATTTTCTCCCGTTTGGAAGTTAAACGATGGTGCTTCGCCAGTTAATTCAAAGTTAATCACTGTATAGTTTGGAGTAAGAGAGGAGTAGGAAATTCTAGTAAAGTCGGTGTAAGGTCTACCGCTCAAAATTCCATCATAGTTAGACATATCAAATAGAATAATCCTATATCTACCTATACCAGTAAACGCATTTTCAAGTTCCGACAAAGGCAGAGACTCATTTTCATTTAAAGCAGTTAAATAGTCAGTAGTAGTAGGTCTAGTCGTATAGAAGGTTTGTCCAGCAAAACTATACATAGACACATTTTTACGGAAGTATTGTACAGCAATTTGAATTCTCGTGGTATTTTGATATTTTGCAAATATTTCGTTTAGTGCTGCTTCAGCGCCTTCTACTGAGTAGTAATATTTGTCGTAAATAGGGTTGCCCGTCGTATCTTCTATCCAGTAACTTAAGTTTAGGCTAGCAGGTGGAATGTTACTATCAATTACCACAGAAGAAGGATTTGTAGCATAAAGGTCAGTCCTGTCAAAAGCAATATTAGAGAAAGTATCATTGCTAGTTGAACGACTAAATTGATTAAATGTTATACTACCGTAGTCAGGATAACCTGGGTATTCGCCTTTGTCATAACCAAATTGCAAGTTAATATCAGAACCATATAGGGAAGTATCACTAGGAATAACATCGTTTCTATCAACATAATACGTATAAGTCTTTTCTTTTACATCGCCATAGTAATCTTCACCAGCAGCCTCGTTCCAAGATTCGTCAGTATATGTCCTAGTAATTACAAACATACCTTCTTGCGTTGCTGCTCCGCCAAAGTATTGACTGTATTCAATACGCATCAATACATTTGTTTGATAATGCCCGTTATATTCGCCCGTTACTTCAAATAGACTACCATTTGAAATAGCTGTACTATAATTTAAAGAGTTTCTATCGTAAAGTGTAGTAGTTGTCGCTTGTTGCCCATATGGATAATTAGGACTAGAAGTATCATAAGATAGAGCATAGAATTCTAACTTAATAGACTCAATAGCAAAATATTCAGTAGGTTCTGTCCAACTAAATGTTATGTATCTACGATTTGTTGAATATGTGTTTGGTACGTATTGCCTGTCGGTAATAGGGTTATCGTCTGTAGGTGTCCTATTATAAGCCAAATCTGAACCATTGCTTGTGTAAAATTCACTATAACTACGCAATGAACCTAATGACCTGTCCAAATTCACTTCTACGGTTAAACCGCCATTGTTGTCATTATACATTCCATCAAAAACCACAAGGGTGTACATAAATTCGCCATTGTTAAGTGAGTGGTCAGGGTGGTTGAGTCTATTTTCAGCATCATCTACACCATCAACCACAACACGCGTTATATCTTCATCATTTTCTGTTGCGCCTAATTCAACTTTAATTGTAGCCCACCAGTTTTCCGCGTGTTGAGAACCATCAGCTTCCGTTACCACAGTAGGGTAAATAGTAGCATCGTTATTGTCATTTGTTTCAAAATCTACTTGCTCTAGTGCTATCATTAAGTACTTATTAGTATCACTAAAGCCTAAGGAATTAAAGGCATTAATAATTATATTGTTAGCCTCATAATTTGCTCCATTTAAATTCCAAACGTACTCATTGTCTTTAAAATCATAAATATCATCAATAATTATTTGGTCAACTTCTGTTTCGGTATCTGCTACATCTTGAGCCTCAATACCTTTATGTGTACCCCAGTAGAAGTTAGTGTCTTCTGTAATGACATTTACATATGACGACTGTTCTGGGTATTGATAAACCTGCGTATTTGTGTTGTCTAGTAGTGTAGCAAATATAGCAGTGTTACCCGCAGCGTCAGTCAGTAATAAGATGGCAAGTTGAGGGGTATTGATAACTTGTGAATTAGACAACCTATTCCCAAGACTCTCTAAATCAACCTGAACTTTTGTATAATCAATTGCAGGGGTAAAGCCACCTAAACTAGCATTTGTCGGCATCAATACAGCACCGTTTTGTGCCTGATTAGTTAAATTATTAATAAAATCTTCTGCGTTAGTAGTGATTAGAGAGAAGTTGCTAATTGTCGTGATGCTAGCGTAAACGTATTTAGCAGTAATAGGAGCACCACTTCGTTTTTCATTCCAAGTCCAACCAAAAGCACTTGCCGAAATCAAATTAAACGCACTAGGGTCACTCTCATCTAGTAAAGATACATAATTTACCTCTCCGTCAACATGTGAGACAGTATACCCTGAACTATCGCCCAGTACGGAAACCGCACCTATTCCTGTAATAGGGGAAGTGTCAATAGCAAAAGTATAGTTTATATAAGCAACCGAATCATTTTTAAACACTTGAATTAAATAGTACCCGTCAGTACCGTAGTTATTATTAATGCTCTTGCGTTCACCAAATAACACGGTAGGCTCATTTTCCGAAACATCGTATATAGCACCACCTTCACTTTCTTGATAAACCAATCCATTAAACTCAAGGTCGGTCATATTGCGAATAGGATTTCCGTCCCAGTCATACACAGAATATGTTGCAGTAATTTTAGCATCAAAAGGTCCAGCAGCAGCCCAAGACGCATATACGTATTGATTTGTATAATCGTCCATATTTAAAATACTAGCTTCGGTCATTAGAGTAGGTGGTGTAGTATCATTAGATTCACGGTCATATGCGTAAACCTTTAACTCAGGTGTTGTGTTAGTAATTTCAAAATAGAATATTTGATGCTGATTTTGATTTGCCAAACCAGTTTGACCTTGCGTATCGTCTTGAGCAACGTTTTCATAAGTTAAATAAACAATATACTCACCAGCATTTTGGAAGGTCATTCCACGAGTGTAGCGCTGAATCGTGACATTGCCTTGCGTGTCGCGGTAAGCATACCAACTAGGACTGTCTGACGAATTACCAGTTACTAATCTACCATAGTAATTAAATACAACAGGAGCCTGATTCGTGCTAGCCTTTGTAATGTATTGATTAGATAGGTTAAAATTACTAAATACTGTACTTGTGTCTACTTGATTAATAGAAATACCTGCACTTGTTGATATACTGCTTTCATTCATAAAACTAAAATCAGCGGTATATGTAGTTTCTGGCCTGTCAGGTGCAGAAGTCTCAATGGTAACAGTATTGGTGCTGTATGTTAAGAAGTCACGTGCATAAACCACATCGGGTGTAGTGCTGGTGACATTTTCCATAGTGTTGTAACTATATGTATCATTATATAATGGAGCAGTAGTTGTGTTAGAATCAGCATACATTGCACTATAACCATTAATAATCAATTGTTCTGGCTTTAATAAATCTTCATTAGATGTGTTTACAGTAATTAAATTCCCATCAGGACGAATATAAGTTGCTTGATTACCGCTAATACCAGTACGTAAAATTGGTGTTTTGTTGATTACATATTCACCAGGTTGGTCAAATTGCAACTTTATTTGGAAAGTATTTCCGCTCTTTCTAATCAAATACTCCCGAGTGTTACTTTGTCCCGAATTTGTGCTAATTGTTACTAGCAAATGCCCCGTTTCTTCAGTTCCTACAATTGTAACACTAAAATTTAGCGTAACCGTTTCGGTATAGTTATACAACGTACGAGTGTAAGAGAGTTGGTACTTTTCAGGGTTATAGTAAATTTGCGGGTAGTATAATTTATCCTTGCTTGTCCTTGTCGTATAACTCTGTGTTTGTGAGTTATAAAAGGTTGTATAGATGTTATTGTAATTAAAGTAGTGTAGGGTAGAGTAATCTTGATTGCTTAATACAAACTTTTCCGTGTCATAGTAGGTTGGGTTTTCGTTAACTGTCGTATAAGTTTTTTGAGTGGTTACATAGAAAGTAATACTATCTTGACTCGTTCCCACTGTGGTTTCGTCATAGTATGTAACGATAACTTCATATTTACCTTCAGGCACGGCTACATTGCTAGAACCACCTTCACTATAACTTTGATAAACCGTCATATAGTCGGGGTTTAGGGTATAGGTAGGGCTAGCATTAGGGTCAACTACAGCATTTACTTCTTCGGGAGTGAGTGCGTGTAAGTATTGAACAAAGTAACTTTCTTCGTCAGTTTCACTTACTTCATTTCGCACAATTAACCTGTCGTTAAAACGAATAGTCAACGTACTAATCTGTCTAGAACCAGGGAAATAAATCAAAATTGCTTCACGTCCAGTAAAGTTTTCGCCTTCGTCATCTACATATTGCGTAGTGGTAGTGTTTAGAATAACAAAATCATTTTCATTAATGGTTGTCGCAGTACTGTTTACGTGTCGTAATTCGGTAGGGTCGTAGGACTCTGCGTTTGAATAAACATCAGGCAACTGCACTTTCTGCACTTGTAACCTAGTAACAGCCGCATCTGCCGATTTAGTATAATTTGGCAAAACCATACCAAAAACTGCGGTAGCACATATTGTGGCTACAGCCAAGAATGCGACAAAATAACCTATAATATATTTTTTTAGCATCAAAATTCCTCCCTTTTTTTGCCCGTAAAAAAAGTTATTTTTCTAAAAATTACATTTACATTAATTATTTTATCAAAAACGACAGAAAAACACAAACAAAAATACATTGTTTTACTAAATTCCTTACATTTTTTAGTTTGTTTCAGTTTAACAAAAAAATGCGTTTATTACGCATTTTTTGTAGAAAATTGACTAAAAATCAAAGTCATCATCGTCATTTGATAGAACTATACGGTTACGCTCTTTAATGTCGTAAAATACATTTTCTTCGTTTAATGATTTAGGTAATATGTATGGCTCGTCAATTTTAGATAAGTTATAAATGTGAGCACAGTTATATGAAGGAGTGAATGTGCTACGCAAAGCCTTTTCCTTAAACATAGAAACAATCATTTCGCCGTCTTTTAAGTAGCCTAATTCGTCAGGAGTAATTAGGGCACGGCTAACTTTTTGCTTGCTTGTTGACTTAGTCGTCTCATTCTTGCCCTTACTTTCACTCGTGCTTTCTGTCTCTACACTTGTTTGACCACAACGAGTACTAAATTCTTCCTTAGTTTTTTGATTTTCTGTACCTAAGTAGATGTGTACGTTACAGTTAGATTTGATAACTTCGGCAATCGCGTCACCATAGTTAATACTAATCTGCGCATAATCTTGCACAACAAGTAATAGGCAAATACCGATACCACGCGAAACCGTGATAATTGATTCCATACCTTCAATTTTAGGCATGTTGGCAAACTCGTCTAGTACAAAGTAAACGTGTCTAGGCAGGGCAGAACGCTCACGAGTAGACTTTTCTACCAAAGTTTTATATAGACTTAGCACCATTAATTGTGAAATAGGGTGACGCGTCTTCTTTTCAAAAGGCACCTGAATAAACAGGGCAGAAGGTCTGTCTGCAAACCTAGAAAAGTCCATTTCGTCCTTACTTGTCGCATAACAAACTTCGTTATCAGCAAAAATGTTTACCGCATTTGCAATCATACCAAAGAACGAACGCGCTGTAAGTGGCGAGTTGTTTACAATAGGACTAACCAAAGAAACGGCGGTACTTAGTTTGTCCCTACCTTGAATATATTTTTGCAGAGACTCATAAGGCTTGTCAGGGTTAGGGTCTTTAGTATTACATATCTTATATAAGTTATAGAAGTTAAATCTTTCTTCCGTCATGCCAAGTCTCGGGTCTGCTGAATCTTCTAGCATACACAACATTATACCCAACACAAAGTCTTGCGCACCTTGTTGCCATGAGGTCTCGTTAGACCCACCATTTACAGGGGCAAGAGTAATTGCGATGTCTTTTAAGTCGTCAAAAGCCGAACCAACTAACTTCTTGTACGTAGCGTTTATATAGGTTTCCAAATCTTCACGGTTAGGGAAGGCTATTCCGTCCAACTCGTACCATTCATTATTATATACATTGGAAATAATGCGCAAATGACAGTCCGCAGGATTTTCGTTTATATGTTTAATTACATTACTTCTTAAATGAATTGCTTTTTGATAGTTGCGGAATGGCTTTGTCATAGGATTCCAACACGTACTTTCAGAAGGGTCACGCAAGTTAAAGCGGAGAATATCATAACCTTCTTGCTTTAATTTATTTGCGTGCAATTCATACAATTCACACTTTACGTCCGAAATAACCAAACTAGGTTTGGACTTTGTGCTACTTAAAATTTGAACGGTCGGGTTGATAAATCCCGTCGTCTTACCACTACCAGTAGTACCGATTACTAACGTATGCCAAACTTGATGTAGTAAATTTACTTTGATTCGGCTACCACCCTCTAATTGAGCTCTAATAGGCACACCGTCAGTATGCGCGTGCAATTCCCTAAAATAGCACCCGTCATATTTTTTATCTAACTCACGGGTTGTGAGCCATTCGGAATCAAAATATTGGTCTTTTGGCTTATTGCCTTTGCTTTTATCACTTGAGTTGAAAAGTTTCTTGCCGTCAGCAACCTTTAATAATATAAATATGATAAAGCAAATAAAGAGTAGGGCAAATATCGCCCACGACCAAGTACCTATCATACCTTCAGGTGTGATAGAACCTGTTTCAATTAAAGACCCGATTAGCGCAGATAGTATAAAACTACCCACAGCCCCACCTAGCATTAAAAAGATAAATTTAAAAAATTTACTCAAAATACAACCCTCCGCTTTTAATTTTACAATTTTTTTTAAAATTCACGCAAATTTTGGTTATTTTGCCCAAAAATTAAAAAAAATTTAAAATTTCTTAAAAATTGTACTTAATTAATTTGCTTTTGTCAAATTTATTTGATAATATAATTACATAAATTTGTGTTTATGCGCAAAATTTTTAAACGATTTGCTAAATTTTTAGTATAGTTTTTAAAAGTTCGCAAAACATAATTTAAACTAAGTTCAAAAAATATCGGAGGTTAAATTTTTATGAGCGCTCTTTTATTCCAAATGGCAAATACGATGATGAACGTAATGAGTAATAGCACTTTATTAAGTTCTAGCACAGGCTCTAGTAATAATTACGATGAGTTGCCAGCAGAATACGGATGGGTAACTACTGTTACTAATGCAATTGATGTATTATTATGGCCTTTGCTAATTCTCGTAGGTTCAGCAGGTATGATTTATGCTATTTACTTAGGTGTAAACCTTGCACGTGCCGATAGTGCAGACAAGCAACAAGAAGCTAAGAAACGTTTAATTAATGCTATTATAGGTCTTGCTGTAATTATTGCGTTAATCTTATTGTTGAAGTTGTTTGTAAGTTACTTGCCTACATGGTTGAACATAGACCCAGAAGGTCCTAATGATTCTCCAGAAACTGGTGGCGTTATCGGTTTGCTAAGTATGTTCTTAGGTGGCTAATTTAAAATTAAAAATTTTGCAAAATTTTCAAGGATAGTTGATAGTTAATAGTAAATAGCATAGTTTGCTATTCTATTGGCTAGCGACTATTTTTGTTTATTAAATGGTGATATATGAAAATTTTAAAAGTTTTAAGTATATGCCTAATGTGCTTGACGATGACTTTTACTTTCGCTGGTTGCTCTCTGCCGTGGGGAAGTAGTGATACTGGTAGTGGGGGCGGTAGCGGGTCAGGTTCTGGCAATGGAGGCGGGCATAATATCCAGACAGGAGACACAACTTATCCTTCACCACCCGATGTTAATTCTGCGGAAATAGAAAGAGAGATGGCGCAGTCTTATGCGTCAATAACTCAAGGGGTAAGAGCTACTTATTTACCCGATGTTGATGAAGTTTCAAGTGATGCAGTACTACAGGCAGATAGAGAAAAATATTTAGAAAATGCCGCATATCAATATGAAATTGTGGCTACTTACATATTACATTCATTACAAGGCGAATATGGCGAAGGTGTTAGTTCGTCTTCTCTCAATTATGAATTTTACGCCGATACAAGTTTGTTGCCTGCTAGCGATTTAAGTGAAATAGATATTAGTTTACCCGCAATTACACCTAGCACAGGGGTTAGTTTCCGTTTTGAAACGAACGCAGGTGCTATTGATGCCCCCGTTAATGGCGTGCAATATTTAGGGCGGACTCCCGCCGAAGTGCGTGATAGTAGCCTAGCATGGCAAATGAATGGCGCTACAGGTTTCGTAGAAAGGTATAAGCAATTAGTGCAGGCAAATCTAATGGAAATTGCACTAGGTCAAGAAATTTCTTCATCTACTTCAACGGAACAAATAGAAGAGTATGCAAAGGAAATTGAAAAATTAGGTATTCCGCAAACTCAAGAATTTAGAGACGCGGTTTATGACTATATAGCAAATTATATTATAGGCGCAGATTTAATGGCTAGAGAAAACGAGACTTTATCGTGGGTAGAACCTTATTATTCATGGGTGGAAACTATAGAACACGAAGAAACTAACGAAGACGGTAGTACAACTACATGGACAGAATATATATATCACTGTGTCCACTTTAATATGGCAACGGGTGCACAACCTGATTTGTTGCACCAAAACCACACGGATACTATTTTTACTTCTTCTACCGCTTATAAATTCGGTTATGCAGATACTATAAACAAAATTTTAGATGAAATTTTAGGTACATTTTCCAGCGACGGAACGCAAGTTTCTACTGGTTTTACGGCAGATTTTCCTACTTACACCCGTGTAGAAATTACTGACGTAGATGCGTATCGTTACTTTACTTCTTATAATGAAGAATTAGGCGAAGACGAGCGTCAAGTAATTACATCTATGGACTACCGCGAGTATAATTCACTTGTTATTTATCCAAAAGGGATTCTTGAATATGACGAAGAAGGGAACGAAGTTGTAAACTTAGAGCAACTATTGTGGCAGTTTGATATGTTGACAATTAGTATTGATAGCGTGCAAGATATTACATTAGATATATATATGCGGCTTCATATAGGCGGGGAAGATACAATAGTTCACCTAACTAGAATGAATACAGATAGTACACTTAGTTATGATTACGAGAGCGAAACAGAAAATATAGATGATTATTTGTTAATTACCGAAGATGGTATAGGTTACAAACCGGAATTTTACTTTTTGCCCGACAAGACAAACACTCGAGCAATGTATTTACCAGATTATTTGCCGATAAATTCTACTGAAATTGTTACTGGCGGTGTAACTAATACGACAAATAGGACATTCTATCAAGATAAGAGAACGGGTAGTCCAGAAGACGAAGGGTATTACGAAACCGAATTAGAAAATGTATATAAAAATACATTTGTAGGTAAACTAGGTAGTAGTGTGACTTTTGAAAATTCTAAAAATTTCAATCAAACTTTTACAACTACAAATTATTATGGAGAAACCGTTGATTTGAGTGATAAATACCTTTGTCAAGACGAATGCGATTTTGTGGAATTTATTTTTGACGTGGTTGAAGATTCTTCAAATCCCGCAGATTATGATTATTCTTTTAAGTTTATGATTAAATCTCTTTTTTGGGACGTTTCAACATTAAATGAAGAAGAATAGTTTAATTTATCACAAATTTAATGATTTTTTTACATTTGTCGCTTGCCTTTATTGACTTCATTTGCTATAATTAGACAAATTAAGCGATAAATGTTTAATTAAAATAGGAGGTGAACTGGACTGTGAATTCACAATTAGCAGGGTTATTAGATGGCTTGTTTGATTGGCTTTCTGATGCGTTTACGACTTACATAATTGACCCTATTGTAACATTTGTAACATACTTATTTGGTGCATTGTTTTACGGTTTGCAATTAGGTATGTTCTATGTTATAGACGCTGTCCAAATGGTGGTTAGAAAAGTTGCGGGTTTGCCAGCATACAATTTAAATGGTGAGCGCACTTTCAATTATATAGATGCTGATGGAGTAGAGCAGACGGGAGATTTGGCTCTTTACTTCTTTTCTCACCCTACTACACAAGCAGTGTTTATCTCTATTTTAGTCGCTGCTGTAATCTTACTATTTATAGCTACATTTATTGCTGTATTAAAGACTGAATTTGATACTAAAAATAGCAATGCAAAGGGTCCTATTATAGGTAGTGCATTAAAATCAATTTTCTACTTTGCACTAGTACCTGTTGTGAGTTACTTAGGTGTTATTGTTGCAAATATTGTCTTACAGACTCTAGATTCGGCGACCAGCCGTGGTGCCTCGTCGTTTAGTTCGCAAATATTTACTGCCGCAGCGTATAATTCAAATCGAGCCCGAGATGACCCCGAATTTGCACGGGAGGTCTATGAGAGTGGGCTAATTCCAGGCGTCGCCAATATTACGTGGGATGGAGAAGGGGGACAGGCTCAGGCTCAAATTGCTGATTTAATAGATACGGCATTTCGGTCAAACTTGTATGCCGTAGGTGCTGATGCTAACACTTCAGTTACTGTCAATACGGTAGGCTCTATAGGCTTGGGGACGCGAGATTATTCCTTCCAAACTTTTGATGTGCGAGATTATGCTCTAGTATTTGAATATTATAATACACTGAAGTATAACTATTTAATTGGTTACGTCGCGGGTATAACAATACTATTCTTGCTCTTGCAACTGTTAATAGGTGTTATACGGCGAGTCTTTGAATTAGCAATACTGTTTGTAGTATCTCCTGCAGTTGTGGCGCTGATGCCGCTAGATGGTGGAGAGAAATTCAAAACTTGGAAAGATGCATTTATAAAACGAGTCTTTTCGGCATACGGGCCTATAATTGGTCTAAACCTAGTCTTTATGATACTAGAAGTTCTACAGACCGTACGGCTGTTCTAATTTCAAATGTGAATGTTTGCAAAATTGAAAATTGAAAAGAATATGTACATAAATATAAAAAGATTTAATAAGCGATGAAGATTTTTAATTTGCTTGCGTTCTTATAGTTATAGAAAATTTATTGTTCACAAAAAAATAAGAATTATTTACAGTAAAAGCGATTTAGCCAAATCAAAAGCGGACTAAATTCAATTTTCAATTCGCTTGCGTACCGCAAGCGCAGGGGGTGCCTATGTTTGAAGGTTTATATAATTCAATAATGCAGTTAATCTTTATAGTGACGGCATTAGTTTCTGTTAAAAGTTTAACAGATATGATAACGCAACTTGTCGGACAGGGTGACGCCCTAAAAGACGGTAAAGAAACAGGCCAAGAAGTATTGAAACGTGTTGGCCAAACTGCTGCAATCGGTGCAGTAGGTGCTGGTGCTGCTTTAAAAATAGGTCAGGCTGGCCTTGGCGTTGCCAGAAGTGTTGGTGGTACTATAGCACGTTCTGACACTGTAGGGGCAATAAAACAAGGTGTTGGCAGTAGTATTCATTCGCTAAGAAATAAAGCATCAGAGTGGTACACGGGTACCGAATTCGGACATAATCGTCAAGAAAAGAAAGCTACTGAAGGTTTTGCTGCAATGTTTGGTGACCCTGATGCGCAAGTTAATAGGAGCCGTTGGGAGAATTTTAAGGGAAATCATCAAAAATTGACAAACGCAGGGAATAAATTTTCTAGAGGTGCTCATTGGGTTGCTGACCCATTAGTTTCTGGAGTTTCAGAAACATTTAAAGGTGCAGCTGATGAAGCACGAGGTATAGGTAAATGGGCCTCTGGAGGACTAAAAAATATTAAAGCGGATTTAGCAAATAACCCTGAGTTGCAGGGCTTTGGCGGTGTTGACGGTTCTATAAAACAAGCAAAAGACTCTATTCAAAATCTTTTTGGTGGTGTAGTAAAAACTACTGGTGTGCATAAGCAAATTGAAGATTTAGTTGGTGCTGATGCTATGCCTTTTGAGAAAGGAGCTAGTAAGTATTATCGTGCGATTACAGGGGAGAAAGTAGGCTCTGAAAAGAAAGCAGACGAGAAAAAGAAAGCAGCAGAAGCTCAAGTAGCACAAGCTGATGCAGTTCAAAAAGCAATGCAGAATGACTTATCGCAAATGACAGATGCTATAGTAAAAGCAATTAAAAATATTAATATGCAAGGTGCTACTGTAACTTTTTCTGATGTCGCAATAGATGAAAAAGGCAATCCTGTGTTCCCAGGAACTGGTGAGGTAGGTGCGGCGAAAACTTCTGCTGTTACTGAAAATAAAGAAGGGAAAACAGAAGTACAAGGTAAAGTTGATATCAATTCAGAACAAATTGTTAATGCCATCAATTCTCTTAAAGAAAGTATTAATACAACAGATGCTAATATTGGTGCTAGATTAACAGCTCTTGCTGCTGGTATGGCTATAATAGGTAATAAGATTGAGACCGGTACTAGGGAGATAACGGGAGCGGTAGATAAAACTGAAAAAGCTACCAAAGATGTAGGCGATAAATTAAAAGGTAAACAAACTACTTTAGACGACTTCACTAAATAATTTTAAAATTCAGTCCTTATTAGGGCTGTTTTTTGCTAATAATTATAAATTTTAGCAAATTTTTTAAAATTATTTTAATTTTATCTAGGTTTTAAGAATTAAATGTTTATTTTGCTTAATAAATTTTTATACGTTTTATTATTTTGGCAAATCTTAAATCTATTTATTTTCTGTAATTTCTCTCTAATTTTAGTAAAAATTAACTAAATTCGTTTTGAT
This sequence comes from uncultured Clostridia bacterium, assembly GCA_944384375.1. Lineage (GTDB taxonomy): Bacteria > Bacillota > Clostridia > Christensenellales > UBA1242 > UBA7867. The sequence goes on from CALWTE010000026.1 coordinate 35,902, forward strand.
TTTGCGAGTATTTATATTATAATTATGCAAAGACTAATAAAAATAAGGGGTTAATTAAATGAAGTATATTCCGCGTAGAACAAAAGTAAAAATGGAATTCTACAAAGGTATTACCTTTGCTGACATTATTTACCTTGCCATTGCTATAGGTGTTTTGTTACTCTTAGTGCTGAGTACTGGTATTGATACTATGACAAAAGTTTATTTGGGTGTTGCATGGGTTGCTATTTGTGTGTCTTTCTTTATGCCTGTCGCTGACGGCAAACGAATGTACGCTACACTAGGGATTTTATTCAAGTTCTTCGCCGTGCAGAAAAAATTTAGTAAAAAGCCTATGCGCAAGCACAAAGACATAAAGGAAATTATTCCTTACGTTGATATTAAAAACAATATGATAGACTACAAAGATTATTATGCGGTAGTCCTAGAAGTTAGCCCTATTCAGTTTTGGTTATTAAACGAAGAAAAACGTGAATTAGTTGTCCAAACTTTTGCTAATGCATTGCGCTCTTTAACGGTTGGGCAGTCTGCTGCAATTGTTAAAACGGCTAAACCTATGCTTTTAAACGACTTTATCTACAATGAAGACCGAAAGTACGACGAAGTAATGGAATTAGCAAACGAAAAAGTTATGTCTAGGGAAGAGATGGATGCTCGTAGCATAATTTTTGAATCGCGTATGCAAGATTTACGTGATTTAAGAGATATGGGACAAACATTTTTGGACCACTATTATATTGTAGTGTTTGATAAGGACAGAGACGGTCTAGAGACTGCTGCGTCTAACATAAGTGTAACACTATCACGTGGTGTTGTGCCTATGCACGCTACACGTCTGAAAAACAAAGATTTGGTCGTTTTCTTAAAAACAAATTTTGGGCAAGAAATTGATGAAAATGATTTGTCTCTTATACCTATGGACGAATATGCTGAATGGACAATGCCTGACGAAGTCGTTTTTAAAACTAGCAAAACTATAATTAATAATCATACATACCGCAACTTTGCTATTACTGATTTCCCTGTGGAAGTTCCGAACGCATGGGCTATCCCGTTTTTTAGCATGGCAAATACTAAGGTCGTTGTTAAATTTACTCCATTACAAAAAGAAAAAAGTGAACGCGTAATTGACCGTTCCATTGTAGAACTAGAAGCAAGAATGCGTTCTACATTTAAATCAAGTAAGCAAATTGACTTACAAACCCAACATGAAACTTTGCGCGATTTATTGAATGACTTGAAAGTTGGTAACGAAGACTTGTATGACGTGCATATTCACATTATGTGTGAAGAAAATATGAAAAAAGATGTTCGTTCTATCCTAAAACAAAGCGGTTTCAAGTATTCTGAAATGTTTGGTAGGCAGTTTGATGCTTTTGTTAGTACTAACATTAGCCAGTTTGAAAATGTGGAAGAAGCCAGCCGAAACATTCAAACTACTTCCGTTGCCGCAATGTTCCCCTTTATTTCTAGCAATTTGCAGGATAAAAAAGGCTTTTACATAGGTAATAATGGCGCGCCTGTGTTCCTTGATTTCTTTGTGAATACGGACAAAGAAAACCCTCTGAGTAACGAGCGTGTAAATGCAAATATGATTGTAATAGGTAAGTCTGGTAGTGGTAAGTCCTATGCTACAAAGACGTTGCTATCTAACCTTGCTGCCGATAATACTCGTATATTTATTCTAGACCCCGAAAAAGAATATGATGTCTTGACACGAAATCTAAAAGGTAAGTATATTGACGTAGGTAGTTCGGTATATGGTATTTTAAATCCTTTCCATATTATGACCACATTGTCTGACGATGTAGAAGAAGAGGTGGAATTGACTGGTGAAGAAACGGAAGAAGAACTTGCCGAAATCAAGAAAAAACAAGAGATGACAGCGAAAAAATCTTCCGATACCTATAACCAGCACTTGCAATTCTTAGAGGAATTCTTCCGTATCATTTTTGACGGTCTAGAAGGTGATGCATTTGAAATCCTAAACTCACTTGTAGTTGATATTTATAAGGCTAAAAACATTAACAACGAGACTGATTTATCTACATTAAAGCCAGAAGATTATCCTATTTTTGATGATTTATATAATTTAATTGTTAAACGCAGTGAGACAGAAACTGATTCTTATATGCGACACAATTTGCAAATTTTGCAGGCATATGTGCAGAAGTTTGCTACTGGTGGACGTAACGCAAAACTTTGGAATGGCCCTACAAGTATTGAAACGAATGAAAACTTTGTTTGTTTTAACTTCCAGTCTTTGATTAGTAACCGTAATAGTACGGTTGCCAGTGCCCAAATGATGCTAGTTTTTAAATATTTGGATAATGAAATTTTGAAAAATAAAGACTTTAACCAAAAATTTAAAACACAACGTAAAATTATAATAGCGGTTGATGAAGCACACTTGTTTATTAACCCTAAATATCCAGTAGCGCTTGAATTTATGGCGCAAATGGCTAAACGTATCCGTAAATATATGGGTATGCAAATCATTATTACACAAAACATTAAAGACTTTATCGGTAGTGCAGATATTGAGAGACAGGCGAGTGCGGTAATTAACGCCAGCCAGTACTCTATGATTTTCTCTCTTGCTCCAAATGACATCTCCGACCTTGTAAACTTATATAGAAACGCGGGAGAAATCAACAAAGGCGAGCAAGATACCATCGTTACTGCAGAACGTGGTTGTTGTTTCTTTATCGCTAGCCCTTATTCTCGTACTACTTTCTATGTACGAGCAAATGACACAATCAAGAAAATTGCAGATATTTAAGAAAAGCCCTTATCTATGGGGCTTTTTTGCATTTTTTTAAACAACAAAAATTATAGTTTTTTATAAATGTAATCATTCAAACTTTTTTATAAAAGCATATTGCATTTTTTATGATTTCGTGATATAATAATAAGAGAAAGAGATATTAGGGGGATAATATATCTATGAGTTTAGACGCAATTAAAAATAAATCATTTTGGTTTACTAGAGCAAAAGTAAAGAATTCTAACCGTTGGCCTTTAGGTAGTTCAAGATACATTGAGGACTTGTCTAATACTATTACTAAGACTTATTATGGTGAGTCTTTTCAAAACGCAAAGGTTAGTTCAGAGGCTCAATTTAGGAGGGTTTTTAAAGATTCTGCTATTTTACAAGGATTAAAAACCAACTTCACTCCAGAGCAAAGGGAAGCGTACTCTCTATTGAGTAACGGTTTCACAACTAACGCAATTTTGGGTAAATTACGTGATAGCGAAATTAAGCAGGCTGTTATTAAGCCAAAACTTGCAGTAGCTAGCAATATTTCTACGCCAAACACTGACGAATGGGCGGAAATTGCAAGCGATGAGCCTGTATTTACACCTAGGGAATTTGTAAACTTAGCAAATGCGGAACGTATTGCTAATCACCCGGAAATTTTAATAGAAAACCAAACTCCGCCTGTTTATAGTGATAAAATAGGCTATTTACCTCCAAAATTAGAGAATAATAGGGACTTCAATGCTTACGCTAATATGCAGAAAATTGAAAATTTTGACAAATTTGTCCAAAATTTAGAGAAAAATGCAGGTATTCGCATTAGACCTGACGACGCTTTGGAAGAAGACCAAACAAAGTTAGTACGACGCAGATTTTTTGGCCCATTAAATACAATTAGAAAAGTATTTACAACGTACTCTGTTAGTACAGGTATGAAAAAAACAGGTTGGCCAGCTCGTTACACCCTTTCTTATCCTTCTAACAACACGCAATCTGAGCAGGTTTATGGTATTTTAAAACGATTAAGTCAAATATCTGTAGAAGATTATGCCGAAATTACGGAGAAGACAATTTCATTAATTGAACCAACGAATTTACCTTCATTAGAGGAGTTTGGGCAAGATAAAGATTTAATTATGAAAGCCGCTAGTTGTTTGGTTGCTAGTGAATTAAGTCATATGATAGGTTTAAACAAAGATGACGCTAGAATTTTTAGTGATACATTTAAGCTTGAAGCAACTGGATACATTAGTCACTTATCTAACCAAAACAGTGACAAACTTATGCCTTTGATTGCAGACTATTACGCAATTGCTACTAGTAATTTTGCCCAAGATTTCAATGTTTCTATAAAGCAATATGCAGAATCAAAAGGAATTGCTAGTGATAAAGCATATAATATATATGACGTTTTATACGCTAGACAAGCACCACAAGTTACCGTTACAGCTTCAGCGAGCCAAAGCAACGATTTCGGCAGAATTTTGCAAGACTACTTAAACTACAGACAAAGACAACAAAGTCAACAACAATCTGGTCAAAGTGGTAACAGTCAACCACAACCTAGTCAAAATAATAATGAACAACAAGACACTTCAGTTGAGCAAGAAATTTTTGAGTGGCAAGCCGAAGTTGCTAGACAGATTATGGCACAACAAGAAAATCAACAACAATCTGGTCAAAATAACAACGGTCAACAAGACAACTCGGTTGAGCAAGAAATTTCTAAGTGGCAAGCCGAAGTTGCTAGACAGATTATGGCACAAAGCAATAGTCAACAACAAACAAATCAAAATACAGGTTTAATTCCACCTACTACTTTAACTAGAGAAGAAGCTCAAGAATATGTAATGCCAGAGAAAGGTTCAAGAATGGTGGAGTCAATAAAGACCCCTGATGGTGATAGGAATGCCCAAATCAACCCTGAATTACGTTCATATATTAGAGTAGTTAAAGATGGCAAGTTAGTGCCTATTGACGAAAACACCAATGTTTACTTTATTGGTAGTGATGTTTCTAACCTTCAAGCAGTTGTAAATGGTGTAGTACAAGACGTTGTTGAAAATAGAAATTATCAATTAATCAATGCAACTACAAATGCAGAAGTTGAGCCTAATGACGATTTCGTTTTAACTGATGACATTAGAGTAGTCCCTAGACAAGTAAGCAATAGGAGACGAGATGAATTAGGAGCAGACTTGAGAAATGATATTGTTTTAACTGAAGGAGACATAGTAATTGATAGGGCTGCTAGCCTATATTCAATAAACAATGAATATCAAAGTAATGTTAATTACTACTCAAATACTTCTAGTGAAGTACAGATGCAAATAAATGCCGGTGATAGCAGTAGGGCGGTTGATGTTTACACACCATACATTCCAGTAAATGAACATGGTGTAATTCACCCTGACCCAACACCACCTGAACGTAGTCAACCAGATGATAGTGTTGACCCCAAAGAATTGTTTGGCGAACAAATTGTAGGAAAGCCTAGAGACAATACATATATAGGTATAACTGGAGTTCATAACCCAGATGGTACTATAACCCCAACTCCATTAAAGCCTTATAACTTTAATCAAGTAGAACAGTCGCAAGTTAATGCAATCGAGCAAGAGATTACAGCGCAACAAACACAAATTGCCAACAATATAAAAGACTTTAATGCAATGGCAAACACTACTAGGGTAAGACAAACACAATTTGATGGTTATAAAAATGCTACAGAAAGGGAAATTACTGCTCAACAAGATAATATTGCTAGAAATGTTCAAGACTTTAATGCAATGGCAAACACTACAGAAACTACAGCACCTAGACCAAGTGTTCAACCTAGTACCCAACCCGCACAAAACAGAAACAGTGCAAGTGTAGCTCAAAGAAATCCAAACTGGCACCGCGATAGAGCATTAGCTGAATTGCAACGTGGCAGAAAACCATTACCTTCTAAAGAAGATTTAGAATTGAAGCAAACACCAGCAAATGATACGGGGGCGGGTGCTAATGACGAAGAATTTAAAAAGCTTCGTGCTGATGCAAGACGTAAAAAACAACAAAAGAGAAGTCTTGCTGAATTACGTCGTAATAGAGAAAAAGAAACTCAAAATTTTGGAGATTATCAAGTTATGACTGAAGAAGAAAAGATTGCAGAGGCGGATAGGAGAGCTGCTGAAATGGGAAAACGTCTATATGAGTCTCAAAGGCAAATAAATGGCGGCAAAACTCTAGAAGAGTTAGACAAAGAAATTTCAGAAAGAGCAAAAGCAATATACTATGGAACTTATAACCCAAGCCAAGTGCAAGACGACGTTATTCAAGAAGAAACAAAGAACAACACTGCAAATACCAAAGACGATTTCCACACTAGATATGAAGACTTGTCCCCTGAAATGCAGAGATTAATTTACCCTGAAAGGTATTATTCAAAAGAAGAATTACAAAAGAGGTTGTATGGCGAGCAACGTATTGATACAAGTGCTCAAGAGATTGCTCCAGTAGAGCAAGAAGAAACCTTTGATACTCAAAACGTAGAACAAAACCAAGTAGACAACAGACAGTTTATTGAAATGGCGGGACGTTCTCCTAGTGAGTTTGGCACAGACCCAGTATACGATAATAATTCGGTTAAGAAGTGCCAAGATATGGTAGCAAAAGTTGTGCAAGATTACACAATGACTTGTTGCGACCTTTGGGGAGAATCTTCACGAGCAAAAAATAGTATTGAAAGCAAAGAGGAAAGCGAAGTTTATCGTACAAGGGCTAGAACAGGTGGTGTAGTTAAGAGCATTATGGATGACGTGATAAACGGTAGACCAAATAAACGCTTTAATGGAAAGAATGCGCCAGTTGAATTTGCTGTAGCAAAACAATTGTTAAGTGTTGGACACGATATAGTTAACCAAATTGACCAATACCGCAAAGACAATCCAAATGTGTTTAAAGATAAAGCCTTCACATCGGCTGCATTTAAAGGCTATTTAATCTCTTTAGCAAAGAGCCAGTTGCCTACTTCTGCTTATTACGATGTTGACAAACAAAAGAAAATCCTTAGTGATAATCGTTTGGCTGAATATGGTAAGCAAGTTGTAGAAGAAAGTATTAGACAAGAAGTTTATAGAATTTTAGATACTGGTTCTAATGCTGTACAAGCAAAGAAAGAGCAAGACCTTCAAAATGGCGCAGACAAAAAACAGGTTGCCAAAGTAGAGGCCGAAAAAGACAAAGTTCTAGATAATGTACAAAAAGACAAATCAAAAGACAATGTTCAACAAACTTTAGACGAGTTTGGCGAGCAAATGCAATAGGAGTGTATTATGGAAGAATTAAAACCAGATGACCCAAAAGTTGTAGAAATGAGTTTCAATGTTTTTGAAAAGATTTTGACATCTATTGATTACAAGAGTAAAGATGAGTTGTTGAAACTTTCAGATTTAATGATTGAAAAGGTTCAAGACCCTAAATATCCTGAAATTTTGCGTATGGCTTATGCTGATGCTCGCAGAAAAATAGAAATTTTGAATTTAGAACAACTCAATGAAATTAAACAAATAATTGTGTCTGATTAATTAAAAAAGTGGTTTAAGTATATTGCTTAAACCATTTTTTTGTTGTTGTTATAAGGAATATAGATTAAAATCACAATTAATTAAGTTGTTATTTATATTGTTACAATAAAGAAAAATAAAGTTTAAGTTAAAATCAATTTAAAAATTTCTATTTTGATTTTTCAAAATTGCAAAGCATTTTATTTGATTTTATTTATAATTTTGGTTATAATAATATAAAAATGAGGTTGCGCAATGAAAAATTTCTCTAAACTAAAGTTTTTTGGAGTTATAGGTAGTGTTTTGCTGCTGTGTTGCTTATGTGCAATAATTTTTGCACCTGTTTTAAAGACTAATTTTTTAGCCTTAGAAAATGCAAACACTAATCTCAATACTGTAACTAACACGCAAAAATTTGCCGACATAACAGAAACTACTGAAGATGACTCAACACAAAGCGGGGACACTGTGGAGGAAATCACCGTTTTTACTATAAACTACGTTGATTCTAGTGATAATAATACACCAATAGAAACTAATAACCCTACCACTGTTGATACAACAAGCGCCATTTTTCCTATAATTTTACAAAACCCCGAAAACAAACTCGGCTATGAGTTTGAGAGTTGGGGATATGATTCTAGTAATATGGTAAATGTAGACGGTGACGGAAACTTTATTATAACACAAGATAGTTTAACTAGTTGGGCAAATACGGAAGGAGTTTTAACCATTCGTGCTTACTGGACCGCTATTGAATATCCAATAACTTTAGTTTATAGCGAAAACGTGCAGAATACTAGTGTCACTCCACCAGCAAACCTAAAAAATGCTACCTATACAATAAAAGATACTATTGATTTAACTTTACCTGAAAACAAACCAAATAAAGGTGGTTATATTTTTGACGGGTGGTTTAGTGATGCTGATTTTACTATTCCTATTACCGAAATCTCTAATATGACAGGTCCAATTACACTTTATGGCCATTTTACCCAAATGGACTTAATTATTTCTTTTGCTAATGACGAATTTGAAGATATCCGCTTTAATTATGACGACCCAGCATATAATCAAGGCGACATCACGGGGCTTTTAACCGATAAAATACCTACAAAGAAAGGCTACACTTTTGACGGCTGGTACACCGATTCAAGTCTATCCGAAGCATCACGCGTGGGCTTAAATTACCGTTTTTATAGTTCGGTTACATTATATGCTAAATGGATAGAAAACCCTAGCAATGTATGGTGGTGGGTACTAGGCGGGCTAGGGATAGTTACAGTTGCGGGCTTTGGTCTGTGGTACTGGCTAGCACGTCCTAAGACGATGAAGTATTAAACTTAGATTTGGTGGCAAGTCCACCGCGAATATGTTTTTCTGAAAAGTTGAGTTGCGCAATAGCACTCACTTTTTCATATTTACTAGGAGAAATTTCAGGCAAAAATTTATGCAAATAATTATGAATTGTGCTTTTGCTTACTCCAAAATGCTTTGCGCATGCTCGTACTGTGCTGTTATTTTCAATATAATAATCTGCGACTAAATTTATAATATAGTCGTGCGGTTTAATCATACACACCCCCTTAATATAAGTAAGGTATGCGGTATTTTGCGTTAAAGTGATAAAAAAGTCCAGATTACTGATTTTTTATGCTAAATTGTTATATTAAGGGCGAATTTAGAAAAATTTTAGACTTAGTGTTGTATTTTGCGGGCTTTTTTGCTAAAATCTATTCATAATTATGAAAAACTATTAAAATCTGTAAATAAAATTAAAGGAATTAGAAAATGAAAAGAACAGAAGGGAAAGTGCGCAAAGCCCTAGACAAATTCAATATGATTCAAACGGGCGATAAAATTGCCGTAGGGTTGAGCGGGGGAAAGGACAGCCTTGCCCTACTTACGCTACTCGCTAATTTGCGCAGATATTATCCACAAAAATTTGATTTGGTGGCAATCACAATTGATATGCATAATGGCGAATCTGATTTTTCTAAAATCACCGAATACTGTAATTCATTAGGGGTAGAGCATATTATCTTGCCGTCTAGATTGTATGAATTGCTTTTTGAAGTACGCAAAGAGCATAACCCTTGTAGCCTTTGCGCTAGACTGCGTAGGGCAATGCTAGCAGAAGAAGCAAAAAAACTCGGTTGCAACAAAATTGCCTTAGGCCACCACGCAGACGACTTTATAGAAACGTTTTTCCTGTCTATGTTTTATGAGAGTAGACTAGCCACCTTTGCACCCGTTACACACTTAGACAGAACGGGAATGATAGTAATTAGACCTATGCTACTTGTTTGGGAAAGTGAAACAAGAGCCATTGCTAGAAATCTACCCGTATTCCACAACGATTGCCCAGCGGACAAAAATACACAACGCGAATTTATAAAGCAAATGCTAAAAGATTTAGAGCCCAAAATTCACCAAGTGCACGAGCACATTTTGAGCGCCTTAACACACCCCGAGCGCAACCACCTAATAAAAACTGACTTAATTGAAATATCTAAGAAAGATTAAATTAAAATCAAACTTTATGCTTATCTATATAATATATATAAGAAAGAAATGTAAAAAGAAAAAAAAACCACTTTTTGCAAAAAAACTTTTAAATTTACCTATTTATCACCAAAATTCACCTAAAAAATGTGTCTAAAAATAAAAAAAGTTGTCTCTAGACAACGAAATAAGACCTGAATGCGATATTTCTCAAAAATTTTTACTTTTTTTATGTTGACAACAATCAGGAAATATGTTATACTTCTTAAACTATTATATCCGTATAAAAGTGTAGTTAGGTGGAATTATTTTGATTTTGTTTTTGTGTCAATCTAAAATTTAATATTTAGGTGTTTTTTTACACGAAATGAAGTGCTTGATTTTTTAGGCATAATTTTTTTGTTGTCTAATTAAGCACTTCAATCAATTTATGCACTCTTTGATACTTTTATTATGCTTATAATATAAAATATAGCAAAAAAATTAAAACTTGGCAACTTATTTTTAACAAAATTTTGTATTACAAGGAGATAATTTCTAATGGCAGGTAAAATTCAAGCAAGCAGTCCAGCAGTTAAAAAAATTATGTGCGGTAAGACAGAAAGAGTTTCTTTCGCACGTGTGCAAGAACCTATTGAACCACCTTACTTAGTAGCCGTTCAAAAGGAAACTTACAAAGAATTTTTGGAAAAGGGGATTGGCGAAACAATTGCAGAATTTTCGCCTATAGAAGACTTTAGCGGAAAAGTTGAATTGCATTTCCTAGATTACAGTATTGATTATTCTGCTGTAAAGTATCCTATTGACGAATGTCGTCGTCGTGCTTTGACTTATAGCGCACCTATTAGAGTAAATGCACGTCTAATTAATAAGGAAACAGGTGAAGCCATTGACCAAAACGTAATGCTAGGCGAAGTGCCACTTATGACAGACGATGGTTCATTCTTAATTAGCGGTGTTGACCGTGTAATTGTTAGCCAGATTGTGCGTAGTCCAGGCGTTTATTTTGACGTGGTTGACGATAAAAATACAGGTAAGACGACATACACTGCTAGTCTTAACCCTACACGCGGTATGTGGCTAGAGTTTGAACAGACCCCAAAAGACACAATTAGAGTAATTATGGATAGAAGTGTCAAGGTGTCATTAGGCGTTTTATTAAAAGGCTTAGGTCTAGGTACAGAAGAAGAAATTGCAAAACTTTTCGGTAACAATCCACTTATACTAAACACACTCCAGCAAGAGACACAAAAGACCGAAGAAGAAGCATTACTAGAATTATCTAAAAAATTAAAGCCTAGCGAATTGCCAAGTGCGGATACTATTAAAACATTTATATTTAACACATTTTTTACAAATTTACGTTACGACTTAGCCAAAGTTGGTCGTTATAAATTTAATAAAAAACTAAACTTATGCAACCGTTTACCAGGTTTAACCTTAGGACAAGAGATTACACTCCCAGACGGTACAGTATTGCCTGAAGGTACTGAAATCACTCAAGACCAAGCAAACAAAATTCAAAATGCAGGTATTAATGAAGTTTACGTTTTGCTTGACAACGGCAAAAAGCACTTTATGCGTGGTAACAATAGAGTTGCTCTTGATTCTTTAATTAAATGCGAACCCAGAGATTACGGTATTTACGAGTTAGTACACTATCCAACATATCTAGAACTTACAAAATCAGCAAAGACTAAGGAAGCAAAACTTGAAATCGTTAAGGAAAATGCTGAGAAGTTAATCAACCGCCATATAGTAATTGACGATATCTTAGCATCAATTAGTTACTTACTTGACTTAACCGCAGGTATCGGTAGCGTTGACGTAATTGACCACTTAGCAAACCGTAGAGTTAGTAGCGTAGGTGAGTTGATGAACATCGCGCTTCACTCAGGTATGGCTAGACTTGCTACATTAGCAAGGGAGAGTATGCAAGGGCAAGATTTGACACAAGCCAGCCCTTCTACAATCATTAATGCTAGACATGTAAACAAGGCGTTTATGGACTTTATGAAGACAAGTCCGCTATCTCAAAGTATGGACCAGGTAAACCCACTCAGTGAATTGACACAAAAACGTAAGGTTAGTGCCGTTGGTCCACGTGGTGTACGAAAAGAGAGAGCGGGTGCCGAAGTTCGTGATATTCACTACACACATTACGGTAGAATTTGTGCTATTGAAACGCCAGAAGGTCAGTCAATCGGTTTGATTAACTCTTTGGCAATCTATGCTAAAATTAACGAATACGGTTTCTTAGAGACACCTTATAAAAAGGTTGACAAAGCCACAGGTAAGGTAACAAACGAAGTCGTTTACCTAATGGCAGATGTAGAAGAAAAGGCAAAAATTGCTCAGGCAGTTGAACCTTTAGATGCAGACGGCCGTTTTGTAAACCAAACAGTACTTTGCCGTTATAAAGACCGTATTATTGATATTCCACGTGAAGAAGTTGACTATGTTGATGTTTCTCCACGTCAGTTGATTTCGGTGGCTACTTCTTGTATCCCATTCCTAGAGAACGACGACTCAGCGCGTGCCTTGCTAGGTAGTAACATGCAACGTCAGGCTGTTCCACTAATTAGGACAGAAGCACCAATTGTTGGTACTGGTATGGAACACCGTGTCGCTCGTGATAGTGGCGCTTTAGTACTTGCCGACACTGATGGTGTCGTAAAATATATGGACGCATCAGAAATTGACATTCAAGATGCAGACGGAAATATCCACAAAAAGAAATTAACTAAGTTTGCAAAAACTACAAAAGACACCTGTTTAAACCAAAAACCTATTGTTAAAGAAGGCGACAAGGTTAAGAAAGGCGACGTTATAGCAGACGGACTTTCTACATGCAACGGTGAATTGTCTTTGGGTAGAAATGTACTTGTTGCCTTTATGAACTGGGAAGGGTACAACTACGAAGATGCTATATTAATTAACGAACGTCTAGTAAAAGAAGACATTTATACTTCAATTACATTAAAAGTGGAAGACGTTAAGTGCCGTTCTACTAAACTCGGTAACGAAGAAATTACCCGTGATATTCCAAATTTGAGTGAAGATGCTCTAAAGAATTTGGACGAAAATGGTATTATTAGAATAGGTGCCGAAGTTCGCCCTGGTGATATTCTAGTAGGTAAAGTTACTCCAAAGAGTGAAACCGAACTTACCCCAGAAGAACGTCTATTGCGTGCAATTTTCGGTGAAAAATCACGTGAAGTTAGAGATACCAGTCTTAGAGTACCACACGGTCGTGGTGGTGTCGTAGTTGACGTGCAAATTTTCAGTAGAGCCAACAAAGACGAACTAGAAGCAGGTGTAAATATGCTAGTTAAAGTTTACATCGCGCAAAAGAGAAAGATATCAGTCGGCGACAAGATGTCTGGTCGTCATGGTAACAAAGGTATCGTTTCTAGAATTTTACCTAGCGAAGATATGCCATTTATGGCAAATGGTCAGCCTGTTGACGTTGTACTTAACCCATTAGGTGTGCCTAGCCGTATGAACATCGGTCAGTTGCTAGAAGTTCACTTAGGCCGTGTAGCAAAAGTGCTAGGTTGGAAAGTTGCGACCCCAGTATTTGACGGTGCAACAGAACAACAAATCAGCCAGTTATACCGTGAAAACGGACTAGAAGATGACGCTAAAATGGTATTGTATGATGGTAGAACGGGTGAAGCATTTGACCACAGAGTTACAGTTGGTTATATGTATATGCTAAAACTTACCCACATGGTAGATAACAAGATGCACGCACGTAGTATCGGACCTTATGCACTCGTTACTGCTCAACCTTTAGGTGGACAGGCAATGTTCGGTGGTCAAAGATTCTCCGAAATGGACGTTTGGGCTTTGGAAGGTTACGGTGCTGCTAACTTGTTGCAAGAAATGTTGACTATCAAATCAGACGATATCACAGGTAGAAACAACGTTTATGAAGCCATTGTAAAAGGTCAAACTATTGCAGAACCTGGCATACCTGAATCATTTAAGGTTTTGGTAAAAGAATTGCAATCTCTAGGCCTGGATATTAAGATTTTGACCGAAGACGAACGCGAAATAGAACTCAGCGAATTAACAAATGACGATATAGAAGTTTCAATCGCAACTAGAAATCATTTACCTGAACAAAAAGAAATTGAACTCAACTTTGACGATATCGGCGAATCAGGCGATATTATCAGCGAGAGCGAATTTAATCAAATGGAAAATGATGAAGATGCTTTCAATGCAGGTAACTTGTTTGATGATTTTGATGAATAGGAGTGTAGCGATAAATGTTTGAATTAAAAAATTTTGACTCAATTAAAATAGGTATAGCCTCACCAGAGAAGATTCGTGAATGGTCTCATGGTGAAGTTACTAAACCTGAGACAATTAACTATCGTACTTTAAAACCTGAAATCAATGGTTTGTTTTGTGAACGCATTTTTGGTCCAAAAAAGGACTATGAATGCCACTGTGGTAAATACAAACGTGTAAGATATAAGGGTCACCACTGTGAAAAATGTGGTGTAGAAATCACCCGTAGTAAAGTACGTAGGGAACGTATGGGGCATATAGAACTTGCCACTCCTGTTAGTCATATTTGGTATGTAAGGGGCGGTTCTAGTAAAGTAGGTAGTATCTTAGATATTACCGCTAAAAATCTAGAGCAAGTTTTGTATTACGCTAGTTACATCGTGCTTGACCCAGGTAAGACAAATTTTTATAAAAAGCAGGTAATTACCGACAGGGAATACCGTGACGCTTTAGAAGAATTCGGCGAAGGCTCATTCCGTGCTGGAATGGGTGGTGAAGCCATTAGAGAATTGCTTTCCGAACTTGATTTGGAAAAGGAAAGCAAAGAATTAAAAGAAATTATTAACACTTCAAAAGGTGCTAAAAAATTAAAGGCAATCAAAAAATTAGACACTGTGGAAGCCTTCTTAAAGAGTGGCAACAACCCACGTTGGATGATTTTGGACGTTTTGCCCGTTCTTCCACCTGACTTGCGTCCTATGATTCAGTTGGAAGGTGGTAGATTCGCTGCCAGCGACTTAAACGACTTATACCGTAGGGTAATCAACAGAAACAACCGTTTGAAAAAGTTGATTGACTTAGCCGCTCCAGACGTAATCATTAGAAACGAAAAACGTATGTTGCAAGAAGCAGTTGACGCTTTAATTGACAATGGTAAAAGAGGTAAACCAGTACTCGGCGCAAAATCTCGTGAATTAAAGTCTTTAACCGCTATGATTAGAGGTAAACAAGGTCGTTTCCGTCAAAACTTATTAGGTAAACGTGTTGACTACTCAGGTCGTTCTGTTATCGTTGTAGGACCAGAGTTGAAGTTATATCAATGTGGTGTGCCTAAAGAAATGGCGCTAGAACTATTTAAGCCATTTGTTATGCGTAAGTTAGTAGAGTTAAACTTTACACAAAACGTTAAGAGCGCAAAACGTATGGTAGAGCGTGAACGTCCTGAAGTTTGGGACATTTTGGAAGACGTTATTAAAGACCACCCAGTTATCCTAGACCGTGCACCTACACTACACAGATTGTCTTTACAAGCCTTTGAACCAGTACTTGTAGAAGGTCGTGCAATTAAGCTCCACCCATTAGTTTGTCAAGGTTATAACGCAGACTTTGACGGTGATACAATGGCTATTCACGTTCCACTTTCAATTGAAGCACGTACAGAAGCACGTCTATTGATGCTAGCAAGCAACAATATTCTAAAACCTGCTACAGGTACACCAGTTGTTGAACCTTTGCAAGATATCATTTTGGGTATTTATTATATGACTATTGAAAACCCAGACGAGAAGGGCGCAGGCTCAGTATTTATTAGCGAAGATGAAGCGATTATGGCTAACGCAAACGGCTTTGTCCACTATGAAGCACCTATTCAGGTTAGACGTAGCGTAACTGTAGATGGCAAAACTATTACTGGTAGAGTGCAAACTACAGTTGGTAGAATTCTCTTTAACCGTTGTATTCCACAATGCATCGGCAGAGTTAAGAGAGAAAAACCAGAAGACTACTTGCAATATGAAGTAAACGAAACCATTACCAAGGGTAAAATGGCAGAAATTGTAGCGCAGACTTACTTTGCTCTAGGCACTACAGAAACTGCTAAAATGCTAGATAAAGTAAAGGCTTTCGGTTACAAATATTCTACACTTAGTTCTATTACAATTAACATTTATGATATGTTAATTCCAGACGACAAGAGTAAAATTATTAAAGAACACCAAGAAATGGCTAACCAAAACGAAAAACTTTACATTCGTGGTTTGATTACTCGTGACGAAAAAGTTAACAAAAATATTGAACTTTGGAACGAAGCCACTGCACAAGTTAAGGCTAGTGTGGTTAGTAACTTAGGCACTTTCAACTGTTTGAAAATGATTGTTGCATCAAAAGCACGTGGTAGTGATGACCAGGTAAACCAGTTAAGTGGTATTCGTGGTATTATGGCGACAACATCAGGTAGCAAGGTAGATATTCCTATTCTTTCTTGTTTCCGTGATGGTCTAAGCCCTATTGAATACTTTATTTCTGCACGTGGTGGTCGTAAAGGTCTAGCCGATACTGCTCTACACACGGCAGACGCTGGTTATTTGACCAGAAGGCTAGTAGATATCGCTCACGGTGTAGTAATTACAGAAGACGACTGTTTTGCTAACTTAGGCGAATCACCTAAGGGAATTAAGGTTACCGACTTAAAGAGTGGCGACCATATGATAGAAAAACTAGAAGACCGTATCAAAGGACGTGTCGCTGTTGATGCTATCATTGACCCACAAACTGGCGAAGTTATCTGCCCAGCAAACGAAATGATTACTCCAGAAATGGCGCAAAAAGTCGTACAAGCAGGCATTACCGAAGTTACTATTAGGTCACTACTTACTTGTAAGTGTAAACACGGCGTATGTGCTAAATGTTACGGTCGTGATATGGTAAGTACGGGCCTTGTAGAAGTGGGCGAAGCAGTAGGTATTATTGCCGCTCAATCAATCGGTGAACCTGGTACACAGTTAACCATGAGAACGTTCCACTCTGGTGGTGTTGCATCAGTTAAAGATATGACTCAAGGTTTACCAAGGGTTGAAGAATTGTTTGAAGCACGTAAGCCAAACGATGCTGCAATTGTTAGTGAAGTAGGTGGAAAAGTCCACATTCAAGAAATTAACAACCGTAAGTGTGTAACTATCAACACGCCAAACGGCGACGTTGAATACTTGCTACCTGCTAAGAGTTTGATTACAGTTAGTGAAGGACAAGTTATTGAATCAGGTACACCGCTAACATTTGGTAGTTTATATCCACAAGACATTTTGCGTACTCGTGGTGTAAAAGACGCGCAAGAGTACTTGTTAAAAGAAGTTTTGGCTGTTTATAAATCTCAAAGTGTTAACCTAGACGCAAAACATATTGAAATTATAATTAGACAAATGATTAGATGCGTACGTGTTGAATCAAGTGGCGATACAGACTTAATTCCAGGTGACGTATTAGACATTAACGAACTTGAAAATATTAACTTAAAGGCTATTATGGCTGGCAAGACACCTGCTAGCGCTAGGAGAATCTTGCAAGGTTTGACAAAGGCGAGTCTATCTACAAATAGTTTCTTGTCTGCCGCATCATTCCAGGAATCTAGTAGGGTATTGACCGATGCTGCTATTAAAGGTAAAGTTGACCATTTGGAAGGTTTGAAAGAAAACGTTATCATCGGTAAATTAATCCCAGCAGGTACAGGATTGAAGGTTTATAACACTGTTAACCCAACAGTTTACGAGCAGGTTAATGACGAAATTGCTAGCGAATTAGACGCAGCAGGCGCTCAAGACGATTCTGTAAACGCAATGCCAGGTATTAATGACGATTTAGACAACTTTGACTTGTCATCATAGATTATAAAAAATATCTCATAGTCTTGTGAGATATTTTTTGTTTTATAAGGAAATTATAAGAATAGTCCAGTGGTTTAAAGGTTAAACTTTACTTTTTTACTCCTTGTATCATTTAAGATAAGTAAAATAAAGAAAATAGATTGTAAAAATTGTTATTTTATAGAAAAACTGACATATTTTTATTAATGTTTAGTGAAATTTATTTTTTGGCATATATAATTTAAATGTACTAATTAAATAAGTTTGTTTAGTGGTTTTTGTATTGCTAGTATTGTGGATTTATGGTATAATAATTATATAGGGGATAGGTGTAAGGTATGGAATTAACAATAGACAAAAGAAAAATAGAGTTAAACACAAGGCATAGTTTTGGCTTGCCTTTTTGGGATTTAGTCTTTTGGCAAAACAACTCTATACAAATTAACAATGAAAAACAAATTCCTGATAAATTAAACGACCTTATAGAGAATGAATTACAAAGATTATATAATTTAGCAACACCAGAAAATTTTGTCATAAATTGCGAAAACAACCCCGATTTAGATAGATACATTAATAGTGAGTTAAAAGCATTAAAAACCAAAGGGGACATGCAAGCCTATAATGTTGTAGTTGCCGATAGTACGCGAAAGCAAAATTATGCGCTCAGATTTGGCATAAAACAGTATGAAGAATACAAAAATTTAGTAGAAATTTTAAAAAATAGCACTTACTCAAAGAGTTTTCAATGTCTAATACTTAATGAAACATTAAACTACACATATCGTATGGATTTTTCCAAAAATGAACCTAATTTAATAGTAAATAGTAGGAAACCACATTTTACAATTATGGGAATGATAAATTTACCTACACAAGTACTTGATTTTATATATCAAAACGCACCTAATTACACAACTTTTAAAAAGTTATATTTAGATGCACAAGTTAATTTTAATAGTACAATGACTCATAGCAATGTTAATTTTGAAAATGTTGATACTTTTGGAAAGGGCTTTTGGATAAAAATTGACGGAATTGAGACTGATTCAACAAATTATGAGCAAAATGTGGCAAAATTAAAGGCTTTGACGGCCAACACACCGTGGTGTACTAACACTTTGGCTGGCTCGCATCTTAGCGAAGGGGATTATTATGTTTTTCTAGACAATACGAGCAAACCGCATATAGCAATTAAAATGAAGGGCAACGCAATAGACGAAGTACGCGGTATAAAAAACGGCAATATTCAAGAGTTAGAAGACGATTATAGAGACGTGGCTATTAACTTTTTGCAAAATAACGTGGAAATTCAAAATGGTAGGGAATGGCTAGAAAGGGAAGAATGGAATAATAGACTTATAAAATACAAACAAGAAATAAAGGAAGGTGTTTTTGAGTCCAAAGAAATAGGAGCCTTTTTACAAGATATTTTAAAGAAAGATTTTGGTAGACATGGTGGCAATAGTAATTTAGAAGATATAGAATCACTTTTAAAGGAGATAAAGCCACAATTTGCTGAATATTTCAACTGCAGTTTAGATGAAATATGCGCTAGTGATTATAAGCCACAAGACGAGCAGACTTGTCCATACAAAGTAATTTTAAAAAATGCTAATTTAGAAAATAGTAATATCAATGATTTAGGCAATCTAAAAATTATTTTAGGCAACGCAACATTTGGCAACTGCCCCTTGACTAATCTAGGTGAGTTAGAGATTATAGGTGGGAATGCAAACTTTTATAATAGTGAAGTGTCTAGTCTTAATAATCTACACACAATCGGCGGTGATGTGTTGTTTTTGCGTAGTAAAGTGGTTGATTTAGGCGAGTTAACCTATATAGGCGGAGATGCTTCCTTTTATGATTGTGAATTAGATAACTTAGGGAAAATAACAACAATCGGTGGCTCGGCAGATTTTCGTAGTAGTAAAATTTCAAATCTAAACGACTTAGAGTATATAGGTTGCGATGTTTGGTTTGAAAACAGCAATATCACTTCATTAGGCAAACTGACAAAAATTGGCAGAGATGCTATGTTTTACAATAGTGATGTAGTAGATTTAGGCAATCTAAAAACCATAGGCGATAATGCTTACTTTAAAAGAAGTAAAATAACATCTTTAAAAAATCTACTTTCAATAGGTGGAAGTGCTGATTTTAGTAATAGTTTGATTACCGATTTGGGCGATTTAAAAAGTATAGGCAAAAATCTGGATTTAAGGGATAGCACAATTACAGATTTAAAAAATCTTGTTAGCATAGGTACACTTTTTGCTCACGAGGGGCAAATTAAGAATGCGGAAAATTTAAAGAATTTAGATACTGCCTACATTCAAGAGTTAAATTTAGACGACACTGGCGAAACAATACTAAAAGAAAGAGAAATGCAACTACAAGAATTTAAACAATATATTATAGATTCTAATAAACAAATAGAAAAATAATTAAAGACAAGTATATAAATAAAAAAAGACTATTTAAGTAAATAATAATAAATTTCTAAACAGCAAAAGGGAAGAAAACTTTCTAAATAAAAAAATAATTATCTAAGCAATAAAAAACCGCAAATATTCAAATAAAAAAATCAAGTATAAAAAAGCGAAAAACAGCGAGTTTAAGACTTGCTGTTTTTTGTTAAATATGATATACAAAATTTACTCTACTTCGATACTTTTTTCTATACTTATAGTAGTAGATTTCTTTTTCGGGCTAGTTTTGGTAGATGTTTTATTTTTTGTTTTGCTTCCGCTTTTGCTTTTAGACACTTTACTCTCTGTCGTTTTAGAATTGCTTTTTGCTGATTTTTTGCTTTTACTTGCTTGTTTTTGCTTAGGCTTTTCTTCAGTGTCTTCGTCTTCTTTTTCTTCTAGCCCCATATCGTCTTCTTTCTTTTTAGGCTCATAAATTTTACCCTTTTTTATAGGTAGGGCAATAAGAGAATATATGGAAGCAAGCCCTATAATCACATAGAAAAAACGGCTCACAAAGTGCGCTTGACTCCCAAAAATTCCCGCAATGACATCAAATTGAAATAACCCTATGCAAAACCAGTTTATACCGCCCACACAAGTTATTAAAAAAGCAATTAGATTAAACATTTTTACTCCTTTTTATTAGATTGCTAAAAAATGCCAAATTTATACTTGACTGCCAAAAATACTAAGATAATTAATAATATTTACAAATTTAAACAAAATTAAAAAATTTACGACAAAAATCGCAAAAAGGTTTGTCTAAATTTTATTGATTTTTTGACAAATTAAGTTTTATACTTGAATTGCTAACGAAAAAGGGGCGATTTTCCAGCCTTGCACTTAGTAATTAAAAAATTTTGGAGGAAATAACGAAAAATGGAAAAAATTAAAATAGCAATCATTGATGACAGTCAACAGATGAAAAATATCGCAGAAGAACATTTTGCAAACAGTGAAGAATTTGATTTGGTATACGCAGACGGCAACGGCGCCACCGCTTTTGAAGAAATTTCTAAGGCTCTGCCAGATGTAGTTTTACTTGATTTAGTGTTACCAAACAAAGACGGCTTTGCGGTATTAGGCGAGATTAAGACAATGGAGCACGCCCCAAAAGTAATTATTACGTCAGCGCTAACAGGGGACACTTTTATACATAGAGCAATGCAGTTAGGCGCAAATGATTATGTCGTAAAACCTTTTGATATAGCGAGACTAGACGAACATATTAAAAACGCATATAATGCGGAAAATTCAAATACAACAGTAAACCTACAGAGCAAAGTAGATAAACTTGTAGAAAGTTACGCTCGCAAACCTATTAAAAATAGAAATTTGGAAGAAAGGATAAGCAATATTTTTATAACCGTAGGAATTCCAGCACATATTAAGGGGTATCAGTTCTTGCGTGAAGCAATAAAAATGGCAATTAACGAACCCGAAATTGTCAATAGCATTACAAAGAAACTTTACCCAAATATTGCCGATAAATTTAATACTAGCCCTAGCAAAGTAGAACGTGCGATTAGACACGCGATAGAAGTTGCGTGGAATAGGGGTAAAATTGAAAACATCAATTCAGTTTTTGGTTTGCAAGTTTATAATAGCAATGAAAAGCCTACGAATGGCGAGTTTATAGCCCTTGTTGCTGATAAAATGATTATAGAAGGCTGTTAAATTTAAAAATTTTCCAAAAAATTGCGTTTTTTAGTTTACTTTTTTAAAATTAGTATATATAATATATGCAAATTTGCTGATAATAGCAAAGTATACATAATATATCAGGAGATTATATTTTGGAAAAGAAAATTGAATTTATTAGATGTCCACGTTGTGAATTAAATTATATCAATAAAGACGACAAATTTTGTAGCGTTTGTAAAAAGGAAATGGAAGCCGCCTACAACCGTGACGACGATTTAGATATGGATTTGTCACTTGATTTGGATATCTGTCCTGTTTGTAAAACTAACTACATTAGCGAAGACGAAGTTATGTGTGCGTCTTGTCAAAAAGAACGTAATTTAGACAAATCTTTGCATGGTGACGACGACGATATTGATACAGGTGAGTGGCAGGACGAAGACGACGAATCAATGTTGGAGCCAGAAGACGAACTCGGCGAAATGGTTAATACGATTGATGTTGACGACACAGACGATTCTTTAGGAGGGCTTGAAGATTTAGACTTAGGTATTCCTTTAGACGAAGATATGGACTTTGGCGATATGGAAGGGTTTGACGACGACGAGCATGACGATGAAGAAGATGACTATGACTACGACGACGAAGACGATTTTGATGACGATTTTGACGACGACTTCAAAGACTTAGACGACGATGACGAAGACGACGACGAAGATGAGGAAGACGACTACGACGACGATTATGACGATGACGAAGATGATGACTACGACGACAAACCTAAAAAGAAAAACAAAAAGAAAGACAAAGACTAATTAAATAATTTAAATAAAATAAAAGAACCTAGATTTGAACTGACAAATTTAGGTTCTTTTTCTGTTAATTATTATAAATAATTTTTATTTGCTCAAATATAAGTAATTTTTGCTTGCTTAAATACTAATTAAAAATTTTTAATAAAACTATTTTTATAAGATAGAAAAACTACTTGTTTTCTTGTGTATTTAACTTTAACAATTTTCTAATTTCTGTTAAGTCTTGTTCCGTTAAGTTGCTTTTTAAAATAGGATAGGTTGCAGTTTTAGTAGGATAAATGAGTATTAAATTTTTGGTTTCTTTGATTTTTTCAAAAAGTCCATATTTAGACGTAGCGGAACTAATTTCTTGTCCGTCTTTAAGAGATATGATAGTTAGTTCTTCTTCATTGAATTGATATTTATTTGTATAAGAAGTTTGCTCCGCTGTTTTTACTGTTTTGTTTAGTGTAATATAAAAAATCAATCCAAAGCCAAAGAAAAACGCAAAAATAAGCAAAATATCTAGCCAAGAATTATCAAAAATCGTAGCCAAAACCAAATAAGCAACTGTTCCTAATACTCCAACTATTAAAAAAACTAGCGAAGTTATCAAACTATTTTTTAAAATCTCTTTTTGTACTTTGCTGTCTATTGTTGTTTCGCATTCAATCATTTTTCACCACCTTAATAGAGTTTATTTTTGTTTTTCTTGTCTTTTTCGTCAAAGACTTCCACAATCATAGTATCAAAATTAATTGATTCTACAAAGTCCCGCTCTGTAAAATGTGTGTTGTGGAATTGCTTAATGTGATTAAAATGTTTATTTAGGAAAATCGGTGTAGGTTCGTCAATTTCGTTACAAATCTCTTTGACGTATTCTTCAATTTCATTATCTTTGTAATTTTCAACCGTCTGGACAAAACTTTTTTCCAACTTTTCACCAACAATTACTTTTAGCCAAACTTTCATTTTTGTTTCCTTTAATTAATGTATGTGTCTATTTTAGCAAAAATATTTAAATTTTACAATCGTATTAGCAAACTTTTATATTTATTTAGGAAAATAGAGTACTAATCGCTAATTTGCAAATTTTAATGTCTTATTTTTAAAAATTGCGCTAAATATTTGTAAAAATTTTCAGTTTATTGTAAAATAGATTATTATTAGGGGGGAAGTATGGATAAAGTTTCTTTAATCAAGTGTGAAAATTATAACCAAGAAAACATAGATTTAGCCGTTAAACAGGCGATTGATAGTTTAGGCGGAATAGAAAATTTCGTCAAACCTAACCAAACAGTAATTTTAAAGGCAAATCTAGTCGGCAAATATAATGTTGAGAAAGCTGCAACGACTCACCCGAGCGTAGTAGGTGCAGTAGGCAAGTTATGCAAGATTGCGGGTGCTAGCCGTGTAATTATCGCAGATAGTGCGGGTGGGCCTTTTACCGAAGGCTATATGAACGGTATTTATAAAACAACAGGTATGCAGGCTATCGCCGAAGAATTTGGCTTAGAATTAAACCAAAATTATAATAGTTTAGATGTAACTTGTCCTGATGCAAAGGTAGGGAAAAAGTTTCAAATTTGCGAGTGTCTAGAACAAGCAGACGTAATTATAAACGTTACAAAACTTAAAACGCATTGCTTTACAGGGCTTACAAACTCAGTAAAAAATATGTTTGGAGCCATTCCAGGACTTGCGAAAGTAGAAATGCACGGGCAATACCGCACTTTAGACGTGTTTGGCGACTTTTTATATGATATTTTAGACTATTTTAAGGGTAAACTAGTTCTGCACGTAACGGACGCTGTTGTCGGTATGGAAGGGGCAGGGCCAACGAGTGGCACGCCTAGACAAATCGGCGCCATTGTGGCAGGTAGTAACCCCGTAAGCGTTGACGCAGTTTGTGCTAGACTTATGAATTTAGACCCACTCAGTCTGCCTAATATTGCTAAAGGTGTGGATAGGGGCTATATTTCAGGGAATCTTGACGACATTCAAGTTTTAGGAGAAAAAGTAGACGATTTAGTGGTAAAAGATTACAAAACGGTTGTTCCAGACGGCTTTAAACCGCTAGTAAACTACGTTCCAAAATGTATGCAGAATACTGTGCACAAGTTAATGACACGTAGACCAGTGATTAAGAGAAAAGAGTGTAAAGGTTGCAAGAAATGTCATGACCATTGCCCAGTAGGTGCAATCACTATGGAGCAAAAGAAGGGCGAGACTGTGGCAAAGGCACGAATAGATTATTCTAAGTGTATTCGTTGTTTTTGTTGTCAAGAATTATGTCCTTTTGGCGTTGTAAAAGTAAAGTCTGGGCTAGGTTACAAAATTATTCATTTAAAGAAGAATAAAAAGCCAAAAAATTAAATAATATAGTTTAAGTTTCTTGACTTTAATTTTAGTTTGTAGTAAAATATATGGCTATATTAAGGATTAAAAAACTTAATTATTACTAACATAAGGAGCAAAATCAAAAAATGGAAAAAGAAGTTGTTGTTACGCAAGAAGGCTTAAAACAATTAAAAGAACGTTTAGAGTACTTGATTAAAGAAAAACGCCCTGAGTGTACTAAAAAAATTGGTATTGCTCGTAGTTACGGCGATTTAAGTGAAAATAGCGAATATGTGGCAGCAAGAGAAGAACAAGCACAAGTTGAATCGGAAATAATGGAGATTGAAGAAAAATTACGCAATATCAAAGTTATTGACGAAAAAGATATTGATACTAGTGTAGTGAGCCTAGGCTGTACAGTAAAAATTCACGATTTAAAGTTTGACGAAGATATGACTTATAAAATTGTAGGTAGTACCGAGTCAGACCCAGCAAACGGTTTGCTTAGTAACGAGAGCCCTGCAGGTAAAGCCTTGCTAGGTGCAAAAGTAGGAGATACAGTTACTTATAAATCAGTAAACTTAGGTGAAATCCAACTTAAAGTCCTAGACATCAAGGCATAAAAAATTTTAATATAATTATAAAGATTAATAGTATAATTATAAAAAATTCCAAATCTAAAATGATTATTTTGCGATAATTAAATAGAATACAAAAAAGATATACTTTTAAATTTAAGTATATCTTTTTGTTTTATATCAAAATAATAATATTACTTTTTTAATTTAGTAGCAAGTTGATAAAGTAGATATAAATATAAAGACAAAATTAAAAACTTATAATAATTCAAAAATTAATTGTAAAATGCTTTTAATTCTACACAAAAGTGTAGGATTTTTTTATTTATGTAAAGTTTTTGATTATGAATAGACCAAATCTAAATATACTAACTATAAAGAAAAAATGCCTATTTTGCTATATAATTCTGCGTAAAATGGAATGCATAATACCATGCATAGTATATGCATAGTACTTTAAAAAACAAAATAATTTATAATTTTTCACTTTTATATAATTTAAAATATTTAGTCATTACACGTATTAAAAATCAAGAACAAAAAAAGAGAAAGTCCATTTTAACCGAAATAGGTTATTCAAAACTTTCTCTTTTTTCATTAAATGAATTTAGTTGTTTTAAAAATGCTAATTTTAAAGTGCGTTTTATTTTATAATAAATAGGTTTTTGTTAACTTTATTATAAATTATCTAAGATAATTAAAATTGTTTGTTTTTAAATAAAAATCTGTTTTTTTAATTATTGACCTAACTTTCTTCCGCAAGCTTTTTAAGTTTCTCTCGCAAAAGTATACTATCTTGTTTTGCTTTTTCAAGCAAGGCTTGTGCGTGCTCTGGGTTTTTCTTGTAGAGATTTGCAAACCTGCGTTCCTTTTTAGCAAATTCAATATAGTCCATTGTTGGTTCGCCAGAGTCTAAGAATAATTTTTTAGTCGTTGGGTTATATCTAAACAAATTCCAGTAGCCAGATTGCACGGCTTCACGCATTACAAGCATACCTTGTGACATATCAATTCCGTGATTGATACAAGTTGAGTAGGCGATAATAATTGATGGCCCATCATATTCGGTAGCTTCTTTAATGGCAGTTAAAGCTTGATTCATATTTGCGCCCATTGAAATTTGTGCTACATATACATCAGGGTACGACATAGCCATAAGCCCTAAATTTTTCTTGCTAGTCTTTTTACCATTATCTGCAAATTTAGCAACCGCACCAGCAGGGGTGGCCTTACTTGCTTGCCCACCAGTATTAGAATAAACTTGACTATCTAGCACTAAAATATTTACATTTTTGCCACTTGCTAACACGTGGTCCAAACCACCATAGCCGATATCATAAGCCCAGCCATCGCCACCGATTATCCAAACGCTTTTTTCGTTTAAGTTTGACGCGTTTTTCAAAACTTCTTTAATCTTTGCTTGAATTTCAGGTTTTGCCGTGCCCAACATATCGTCTAGTTGTTCGCAAAGTTTATCGCTGAGAACTTGACTAGCATCTAAATCTGCAGTAGTTTGCCATTCGGTAAGGGTAGGTGTTAGGCTAGGTTCACTTTGTGCAATTTCACTAAGTAACGAACTTAACTTTTCACGCGTTGTATCTATTGCGATACGCATACCTAAACCAAATTCAGCGTTGTCTTCAAAAAGGCTATTTGCCCACGCAGGCCCACGCCCATTGCTATCTATTGTGTAAGGGCAACTAGGGAAACTCCCACCGTAAATACTACTACAACCAGTGGCGTTTGCAATAACCATTTTATCGCCATAAAGTTGAGTAACTAACTTTATATAAGGCGTTTCGCCACAACCAGCACAAGCCCCACTAAATTGAAAGTGCTGTGGTGCAAACTGACTCCCTTTTACAGTAAACTTATTAAACTCATTTGCAGGAACTTCTAGTTTTTCAGCAAAACGATAATTATCCGCTTGCTCTTGTATTTGAGATTCGCCGTCTTTTAGCATTAGCGCTTTTTGTCTAGCAGGGCAGACATTTACACAACTGCCACAACCCGTACAGTCTAGCGGGCTGATTTGAATACGGAACTTTTTGTTAGGGTATCCAGTAGCGGGAATAGTCTCAAAACCTGCTGGCACTTTTTCGTTTTCGTCTATCAGTACGGGCTTAATTGCACCGTGCGGACAAACAAAACTACACATATTACACTGAATACAATTTTCTTTTAGCCAGCAAGGAATATCAACAGCAATTCCACGTTTTTCATAACGTGCGGTATCGGTAGGGATATGTCCGTCTGGGTTAAACGCACTTACTGGGAGGTTGTTGCCTTCAAGTTTGGCAATAGGAGACATAATCTCATTTGCAAACTTGTTTTTAGTAGCCGTGTATTCGGTAGTAATTTCATTTTGCGCGTGCAACCATTCGGCAGGAATTTTGATTTGTTGAATTTTTTGTCCGCCTAAATCTATTGCCTTGTAATTTTGTTCAACCACAGCATCACCAGCCTTGCCGTAAGACTTTTTAGCCGCTTCTTTCATAGCCACGACAGCCTTATCATAAGGAATAATGTTTGCCAACCTAAAGAAAGCCGACTGCATGATTGTGTTTATCTTTCCACGTAAACCTAAATCTTCGGCAATCTGTTGTGCGTTAATTATGAAGAAGTTAATTTTGCGTTCTGCCAACTCACGTTTAAAGTTTGCGGGCAGTTTTTCTTCTAAATCTTCAGGTGTCCACTCGCAGTTAAGCAATAGAGTTCCGCCAGTACGAATTTTTGAAAGGAAGTTATATTTTCCTATATAACGCGCATTATGGCAGGCGAGAAAGTCTGCTTGCTCAATCTCATACGGCTCTTTAATAGGATTTTTGCCAAAACGCAGATGCGAAATAGTTACGCTTCCGCTCTTTTTACTATCATACACAAAGAAGCCCTGCGCGTAAAGGTCTGTGTTTTCACCGATAATTTTAATACTGTTTTTGTTGGCACTTACCGTTCCATCACTGCCCAAACCATAAAACAAACACTGCGTACTGTCTGCGGGTAGGGTAAAATCAGGAATAGGTAGGCTAGTCCTATTCATATCGTCATTGATGCCTACGGTAAAGTGGTTTTTGCGCTCTTTTTCCATATTAAGTAAGACGGCATACGCATCAGCAGGGGTAAAGTCCTTTCCGCCCAAACCATATCTTCCGCCGATTACAGGCAGGTTTACAAAACTTTCACGCAAACTAGCGCAAACGTCTAGATAAAGCGGTTCCCCACTAGCGCCACCTTCTTTGGTTCTGTCTAAAACGGTTATAATTTTAGTTGAGTTCGGCAAAACCTTAATAAACTCTTGCGTAGCAAAAGGACGGTAAAGGGTAACAATCACAAGCCCCGCCTTTGTGTCGTGGTTTTTGTTATATTCGGCGATAACTTGCTCCAAAGTTTCCGTACCGCTACACATACAAACGACTATATTTTCCGCGTTTTTAGGGCCAACATAGGTAAAAGGCGAGTAATGCCTACCAGTTAATGCATAAAATTCATCACACGCGTGCTTGAATTTAGGTAGCACGGCATTAAAGTAACTTTCGCTTGCTTCACGATTTTGGAAGAAAACGTCAGGGTTCTGCGCTGTGCCGTATTGCTTAGGCGAGTTTGGATTCAAGGCACGTTGCCTAAAACTCTCAATTTTTTCTTGCGGAATAAGTTTTAAAATTTCTTCATTTTCTAAAACGTTAATTTTAGCAATTTCGTGAGACGTGCGGAAGCCGTCAAAGAAATGTAGCACAGGCAGGCTAGAATTTAGTGTGGTCATCATTGAAATCAGCGCCAAATCATATGCTTCTTGTACGTTTCGGCTCGCTACCATTGAAAAGCCTGTTTGTCTACATGCCATTACGTCGCTGTGGTCACCAAAGATTGACAGCGCGTGGGTAGCAAGAGTACGTGCCGCTACGTTAAACACGCAAGGCAGTAGTTCGCCCGCAATTTTATACATATTAGGTATCATAAGTAGCAAACCTTGACTAGCAGTAAAAGTCGTAGTCAACGCACCACCCAGCAAACTACCATGCAAAGCCCCAGCTGCACCGCCTTCACTCTGCATTTCTATTACTTTTATAGGCTTACCCCAAATATTAGGTTTGCCCGCACTAGCCCATTCGTCGCACGCTTCCGCCATAGGCGAACTAGGGGTTATAGGATAAATTATCGCCACTTCGTTAGTAGCATAAGTAGCCATTGCTGCTGCGGTATTACCGTCTGTTGTTATTTTTTTCACTTGAATTCCTCCATAAATAAACTAACCTTAGTATAACACTTTTTGCCATCTAAAGTCTAATAATTAAATACAATTTACTTTTAAAAATCAATTCTTTCAAATCAAATGACTTTTTCGTAACTTTTTGATACAATATTTTTGATATTAGGGGAAAAGTATGAAAAGAATTAAAATTATTATTCAGTTTTTAGGCACAAATTATTCAGGTTGGCAGTTTCAACCAGGTTTAAAAACAGTTCAAGGCGAAATCCAAAACGCAATTTTTTCTGCGTTAGGCGAAAAGGTGGAAGTTTTTAGCAGTGGCAGGACAGATGCGGGAGTGCACGCTTACGCAATGCCAGCCCATTTTGATACAAATACAAAAATTCAACCAAACAATATTTTCAAGGCGCTTAACTCATATTTGCCAGACGATATTAGGGTATTGAGTAGCGAAGAAGTAAACGAGCATTTTCACGCGCGTTTTGATGTTAAAGAAAAAACATACGAATACCACTTTTACGCAAATATAATGCGTTTACCATTGATAGACGCAACAAAAACTCGTATTCCTACACCTTTTGATTTTGATTTAGCTAAATCAGTTTGCCCGTATTTTGTCGGCACACACGACTGGAAAGGCTTTTGCAGTAGCGGAAATAGCACCGCGACAACAGTTCGCACAATCAAAAAAATGACACTTTCAAAGGAAAAAGACGGCTTTGTACTGAGTGTAACAGGGGACGGCTTTTTGTATAATATGGTACGAATTATAGCAGGTACAATTATAGAAGTAGGACAAGGCAAAATCGCCCCAGAAAAGATTCCCGAAATAATAAAAAGTTGCGATAGAAGTCTTGCGGGCAAGACCGCCGAACCGCGAGGGTTAGTTTTAAAGTCAGTTAAGTATTAAAATCTAATTTGTAAAATCCATAGAATTGTAATTTTATTAATTTGCTATATTAATTAACACATAGCAATAATAAAAGTACATTATTAAATGTAAAAACACTAAATATGAATTGATTTCATTTAGAATTTGAAAAAGACTTTTATAGTATAATGCATTCTAAAATGTTTTAGAGTGTGTTTTTTATAGAAAATGAACTACGAGAGTTTGGTGCTTATTAACTAGAACTTAAATAAATTTTATATATTTAAAACAACAGCAAATAATAATAAAAAACAGACACTAAATTAGATTGTGTTAGTGTCTGCATAAAACCAAAATATAAATTGTTTTTAGTGTTATTATTTGAGGGGAATATGTTGTTTAAAATTTTCATTCCTATTAAAACTAATATTATATAGCATAAAAAATAACAATATCCCAAAAAGACGCAATTTGGGGTGTAGTTCACTTTTGTAGTTCTGTTCATTTTTACGTCTTTTTGTGTTGAGAAATATTGAAAAGACTTACTTTTTTAGTAAAATTTAGAAAATTTAATTTTTTCAAAAAATTATTGAAAATCACTTGACAAATTTACAGTATTTCTTGCTTTTTCCCCTTGACAAACTCCGCAAATTCCTATATAATTATAAAATCTATTAGTAACTTAGTGAATTAGCCCCTCTCTAAACTGCTTTGTAGATAAAATATTATTTT
>CALWTE010000027.1 GCA_944384375.1 uncultured Clostridia bacterium
GACTTTGACTCTAGCATGCGTTGGTTCAAATCCAGCCACCCCTGCCAATATGGCCCGTTAGCTCAGTAGGTAGAGCACTTGACTTTTAATCAAGTTGTCCCGCGTTCGAGTCGCGGACGGGTCACCAAATTAAAAAGGCACTGCATTTGCAGTGTCTTTTGGTTTATTATAAATAATATTTTCAAATCGTTACTAAACTATAATTTTATAAATTATTACTAAATCACTCCGAGCGTAATGCTACTACTGGGTCTTTCTTTGATGCAATATTTGCAGGAATTAGACTTGCGAGCAAATTTAGAAGTATACACAGGGCAATCATTGCAAAGGCTGTACCTACATTAAGTTGTGCAATATTGCTTACACCTACTAAATTACCCAGCACTATATTAATAATTAGATTTAAAATTAAGGTTACTATTATAGCAATTACAGCTGAAACGAGACCGATTATCACGGCTTCTGCCATAAAGACTCGCGAAATATCTTTCTTTCTCGCACCTAAGCTACGCAGTACGCCGATTTCTTTCGTTCGTTCAATAACGGAAGCATAGGTTATAATAGAAATCATAATTGAAGAAACCACTAGAGAAATAGCACTAAACGCAACCAAAGCATAGGTGATTATATCTATTATACTATTCATCATTGATGCCATTAACTCAGACATATCGGTGTAATTAACCTTGTATGCATCGGCAAGGTAGTTGTCGTTTCCGTCTTTATCATTACCGTAAATTTTGTATATTTCGCTGTTATTCCAGTTGTCTAGAATTTCTAAAATTTCGTCTTTACTATCAAAATCTTTTGGGTAAATTCTAATTTGCGATGGGGTAGATTCCGCCCCCAAAGTGACTAAAATATTATCATAAGTGTTACTAGAAGTAGGCGAATTTGAAAACGCATTTCCTGTTGTGATATTGTAGGACGGGTTTGCTTTTTGTGCCTGCACGACAGCGGAATCTTGGTTGTGTTCCATAACGAAATCTGTTAGCGCAGTAGTATAACCAATACCCGTACCGATGAGCGTTCCGCTAGTGTTTTCTTTTGCTCTAATTACCGAAATGATTTTTAGAGTTTCGCCATTATTATAGGCGTTTTGAAATTGTGATTGACTGGTAATTGCCTGATAAATGGTTTTATCGTCTTGAGTGGCTGGTACATAGTAATTATCGTTTAAAATTAGTTTAAACTCTTTGCCCACAATTTCATCGTATGGGATTTCGGACAAGTCTTCGTCATATTGAATACCCAACACACTTAAAATGGTGGTTGAAAGCCTGTTATAAGTATCTACCACAAGAGTAACTTCGTTGTATGCGGTAGGGAAGGCTTTTCCGCTCTCGTCTGTGTATAGCACGTCATATTGCGTGGATAAATATTCAGTGTTATCTAAAACTTGTGTCCAGTTGCCTGTGCTTACCCTTGAATAAATGCCATTATTTTCGGTTAAAATGTTTAATGCCGTATCCCGTGTATAATCTATCCCGATAACCAAATCACTGTTGTTTATGTTTGTTTCCAAATAATTAATATATTCGTCGCTAAGATTTTGAATGGTAATATTCTGCGATGCAGGTCTATATGGATATATACCCGTTGTATTTTCTGGATATCTAGGTAAATCAATCTGCGTGCTAGAAAGCCAGTTATCTAAAAAATTACTACTAGACTGGCTAATGTTTATATAATTCATTGATGCCGAATTTTGCTGAACATCATTTACGTAAATCTTCATACCCGCACTAACGGACAAAATAACCGCTATACCAATAATTCCAATGGAGCAGGCGAGCGAAGTAATGAATGTTCGTTTCTTTTTGGTTAGCAAATTTTTTAGGCTAAGGTTGGTAGATGTCCAGTAAGACATTGCCGCCTTGCGCTCTTTTGCCTTCTTGACTTTTTTGCCCAGTTTTTCAATTTCTGCTTGTTCGGCTAAATCTTTTTGCTTTTGTTGTTTTTGTAACTGTTGAAACTCTTGCTCTAAAATAGGGTTTGAATCGTCTTTTATAGTGCCGTCTAGCATTTTAATAATTCTAGTGGAGTATTTTTCGGCTAAATCAGGGTTGTGAGTAACCATTATGACTAGGCGGTCTTTTGAAATATTTTTCAAAATTTCCATAACTTGAACCGACGTATCACTATCAAGAGCGCCCGTAGGCTCGTCTGCTAAGATTATATCAGGGTTATTGACTAACGCACGCGCAATAGAAACACGTTGACACTGCCCACCCGAAAGTTGATTTGGCTTTTTGTTTATATGTTCACCTAAACCGACTTGCTCAAGCGCCTTTTTTGCCCGTTCTTTGCGTTCTTTTTTCTTGATTCCGCCTATGGAAAGTGCAAGTTCTACGTTTTGAAGCACGGTTTGATGCGGAATTAAGTTATAACTTTGGAAGACGAAGCCTATTGTGTGGTTGCGATAAGTGTCCCAGTTTCTACTAGTATAGTTTTTAGTAGATTTGCCATTTATAATTAAATCACCCGTTGTAAAATGGTCCAGCCCACCTATAATATTTAAAAGGGTAGTTTTTCCACAACCAGACGGCCCCAAAATAGATACAAATTCACTGTTTCTAAACCGCAAACTAATGCCTTTCAGTGCTTTAAAAGACGAACCGCCCATTATGTAATCTTTGGTAATGTTCCTTAACTCTAACATTTTTTAACCGCCTATTTTTGTGTATTTTCTAAAATTAAGAGTTTTTCTTTATAATCAATCCCACCGCTAAAACCTGTTAAATTCCCGTTTTTGCCTAAAACTCTATGGCAGGGAACAATTATAAGTATAGGGTTTTTTCCGCAAGCCCCACCTACAGCACGCACAGCCTTAGGACAATTTATGCGTTTTGCTAGTTCGCTATAACTTATTGTTTGCCCATATGGAATTTTTTGTAATTCTTGCCAAACCTTGATTTGGAAGTCCGTACCTTTTAGTTTTACGGGAAGGTTAAATTCTTTTCTATTTCCGTCAAAATATTCTTGTAACTGTTTTATGGTTTCTTGTAGGAGGGGAGAGAGATTTTTAGTTTTGTCATATTTTATTTTTATTTTTTCTAGCAAAGAGTGATTGTTTAAGTTTTGATAAGTAGATTTTTTATTTGTTTTTGGTAATATTTCTAGTAAATTAATGCCTGTTAATTTACCATTTTCTTCTAATAATTCAATTTTGCCTAAGAAATTTGTTTCTATTATCATAAAATACCTATTTAATATAATATTACAACTAATAATTATATGAAATTTATGGTGGGAAATCAATAATTTTAAGTTTAAAAAAGCAAAATATACATATTTTATAATTTTGTTGATTTTTGGGCTATTCCTGTTGACAGAATGATAAAAAAAGAATATAATAAATATTATTAATTAAATATGCGAATGTGGCGGAATTGGCAGACGCGCTAGATTTAGGTTCTAGTGGGAGACCGTGGAGGTTCAAGTCCTCTCATTCGCACCAAAGGCGCGAAATGAGAGGACTTTGCGCTTTTTTTTTATTAAAAAGCGCGCACGGGGGCTGCCCCGTGCAACCTCCACGGAGCCGTGAAGGTGACGCTCGGCACTATTGCTCCGCTTTTTTGTTATGGTTTACGTGCCTCGCTATTGACGCTGCGCAACAAGAGTTGCTTGCTACAAGTCCTCTCATTCGCACCAAACAAAAATAATCCGAAACATTTTGTTGAGGATTATTTTTGTTTGTACTCTTATTTTTTCTTTATTCTTTTTTCACTTTTCTTTTTCAACGGATTATTTTTGAAATAAGAAATAAAGAAGAAGAAAGAAAAGTAAAAGAAGTTGATTTTTATATTAAAATATTATAAAATCTTTATTAGGGGAATTTTATGAAGGAAAGCATATTACACGAAAAAACATTGCAATTTGCTGCAGATATTGTTAAGTTTTATGAAAAATTCTTATTATTAAAGAAAGACAATACAATTGCAAAGCAACTTATTCGTTCAGCGACAAGTATAGGGGCAAATTTAAATGAAGCGACATATGGGAATTCAAAAGCGGATTTTATATCCAAACTTCATATTTCTTTAAAAGAATGTTCTGAGAGTTTGTATTGGCTAAAACTGATAGATAAAGTTGGTTATAATGTAGAAAATATAAAGTCACTAATAAAAGAATGTGAAGAAATAAAAGCAATGTTAATAAAATCAATAAATACAGCAAAGTCTAATGGTGATGACAAACAAAAATAATCCGAAACGAATGTGCAGGATTATTTTTTGTTTGTACTTTTATTTTTTCGTTTTTAATTTTTATTTTTTCTTGTCCAACGGATTATTTTTGAAATAAGAAATAAGAAATAAGAAAGAAAAGTAAAAGAAGTTGATTTTTATATTAAAATATTAACGTACATATACGGGGTCTGTCCCCGTGCAACCTCCACGGAGCCGTGAAGGTGACGCTCGGCACTATTGCTTCGTTTCTTTGTTGTAGTTTATGTGCCTCGCTATTGACGCTGCGCAACAAGAGTTGCTTGCTACAAGTCCTCTCATTCGCACCAAACAAAAATAATCCGAAACGTAAGTGACGGATTATTTTTGTTTGTACTTTTATTTTTTCGTTTTTAATTTTTATTTTTTCTTGTCCAACGGATTATTTTTGAAATAAGAAATAAAGAAGAAGAAAGAAAAGTAAAAGAAGTTGATTTTTATATTAAAATATTAACGTACATATACGGAGTCTGTCCCCGTGCAACCTCCACGGAGCCGTGAAGGTGACGCTGCGCAACAAAAGTTGCTTGTTACAAGTCTTTGTGTTATTTTTTAGTGTTTTAATTGCAAAAAATTAAATTATAGTATATTATTTTAATTAAAAATAATTAAAAATATGGTATAATATAAAACTATGAAACTAAAAAGTTGGAAAGGGTATAATTTAATAGATTTAATTTTGCTTGGAAGTGGTGTGATTACTATTTTAGTAACCTCTATACTCTTTAAATCAAATTGGTTGATTATAGTAAACTCATTACTTGGAATTTTATGTGTGTTTACACAAGCAAAAGGGAAAGTCGCTACTCTATTTATAGGTATTATTTGGTTTATATTTTATTGTTTTTTATCATATCAACAAAAATATTATGGAGAAACAATATTACATATAGTAATAATGATACCGCTTTATATTTACGGAATTTTTCATTGGTGGTCAAATAGGGAAAAGACAGATAATATTGTGATTGTTAATAGTAAAATGAATTCAAAAGAGTTGCTGGTTTTATTGTTTGTGTGGATTGCTATATCTATAGGCGTATTCTTTTTACTTAAAGTTTTGAATACAGAGCAACTTTGGTTATCTACAATTGCTTTTTGCTCTATATTACCTGGTGTATATTTACTTATGCGACGCAATAAGTGGAATCAATTAGTTTTCTTAATTAATGATGTTGTTTTATTCCTTTTATGGCAAGTGTTGGTTTATAATGGTGATTGCAGTTTTATACCTATTTTATGTTATCAAATTTTTCAAATAATCTATGATGCTTATGGTATATATGAATGGATAAGACTTGAAAATAAACAATCACTAGAGAACAAGGTTAAATTAGAAGATTAAAATTTCAAATTTGAATAAGTAAGTAGAAAATTAAAATTATATTTTGAAAAACTTTTCAAATGAAGGATTTAAATTTAAAGTAGTTTGTTTTATAAATATTATTTTAACATTATTTTATAAAAAAAGAGAGGGAGAAAATGAATAAAGTAATAATAGGTATTGTGGCAAAACACAGAAATTTAGAAGGGAATCGCTTACTTACCACCATAAGCGACGAAGTTAAAAATGCAGTTTTTGAAAATGGTGGTATTGCTATAGGTATTTTGCCCACGCAAAATCAAATGGAATTGATTGAAGAAGACAAATCTTATGTTGCAGATAAAATATTAAATAAAAAAGACAAAGAAAATCTAATCGCACAAATTAAACTTTGCAATGGAATAATTTTGCAAGGCGGTATTTTAAGTGATACTTTTGAAATTTTTGTAGCAAAATATTGTTATGAAAACGATATTCCGCTACTAGCAATTTGTGCGGGGCAAAATAATATGGTGCGAGCATTAGGCGGTACGGTAAAAATGGTTAAAAATCCCGAATTTCATTTGCAACCAAATAAAGAAATCGTGCATTCTATAAATATTGATAAGAAATCTAATTTTTATAAAATTGTTAAGACGGAAAAATTAATAGTAAATTCTAGGCATAAGCGTGTTGTGGATAATGTGGGCGGGTTAAATGTTTCGGCAAAGGACGAAGAAAACAATATAGAAGTTGTGGAAGCGTCTAATAAAACATTTTTCTTAGGTGTGCGTTTCCACCCCGAATCACTATGTAAAAATTATAAAGAACACGACGCGATTTTTAAAGCATTTATTAATGCTTGCAAGATTTAAAAAATAATCTTAATATTCAATTTTAAATAAGAAGTAAATAATAAATTTAAATTTAAAAATTTATAATAATTACTTTATTTGCCACAATTTGCCTATTGACTATTTCCTTTATTTATGGTATAATTTTAACATAAAGGAAAAGGGGAAGGGGAAAATGGCAGAAGAAAAAGTTGTAGAAGAAAAAGTTAGAAAAGGGCTTTACCGTGTCGTTTATGACGCCACTAGCAAAAAATGGAACATTAAAAAAGACGGCGCAGAACGCATCATAGACAGCAAGAAAACTAAGGAAGAAGCCTTAGAACGTGTAAAGGTTTTGAGTGAAAATCAAGACTTGAAGTTTGTGGTTTATAAAAAAGACGGAAAATTCCAAAAAAAGAGATAAAAATCAATTTTAGCCAATAGTTTTAATATTGGCTTTTTATTTATTTAAATAATTTTTAAATAAAATTAAATATTTACATTTAGTATGAGTATTGTCATAAATACAATCTTTTTAATTTTTTATTGATTACTTATTTACAAAATTTTTGGATAAAACAATAAAATATCATATTTACTAATAAAAAATTAAGTAATGTATTTTGTTGCATTTTTTTAATATTTTTTGTAAAATATAATTTTGTATATAAAAATAAAATAATTTTTTATTGAATTTGGTATAAAAAGGAGTTTATATGGCTTTTATTAAATGTGCTGGTTGCGGTAGGGAAATACAGAGTTCTTCTAGTAAATGTATGTATTGTGGTTTTGATTTAGAAAATTGGCAAACTGATGGCAATATAAAATTGATTGCACAAGAACCTAATATTTTGCCTATTGGTGATGAGAGTTTTTCTATTTATAATAGGGATACGGGCGAATTAATTGCCGAGTTGAAATTTGGTGACGTTTTTTATATGCAGATTGCTGAGCCAATTACAATTGAAGTCCGCAAAACCGCATGGAAGATGGCACATCGCACATTATATGCTAAGCCAAATGCAACTTATAAAATACTCTTTAAGAATGGTTGGTTGACTTCTAAAATTCAAATAAAAGATATTACAAATATTGCTAACGAACAGGCAAAAAAATTACGTAATGCCACTCTCGCCACCCAAAACGATGAACAAGAGCAAAAAGCAGTAGAGCAAAACGGAAAGCAAAGCGGTCAAGAAGAAACACAAGACGAAAAAACAGTAGAGCAACCAAAAGAGCAAAATGCACAAACGGAAAATCCCTACACTCAATCAGCAGAATCAAATAAAAAGCAAGATGCATAGATAGTTGAGTAGGAAACGCAAACTTTAAAATTTCCCCAATAATATAACAAATCAAAAGGCTAAATTTGCCTTTTTTTGTTTTTTATAAAGGGTTGACGGTAATGGTGATTTATGGTATAATTAAATTATAAAGGGGAACGAAAAAATGGCAGACCAAAAGGAAATTCTTCATTTTGTGAGTTACACTCAATCTAAGGAAAATGGATATAAACAAGTTGATAAAAGAATAAAAGAGCGCAATATTGATAAAATTCAATTGCCTGCCGACTGCATTAGTTTTTATTTTTATGATAAAGTTTCTAAATTAAAGAGCAATGAAGAAATGATAAATTTAGCAGAAGATAAAAACAACATAAGTAATACTTACTATATAGGCAAGGAATACAATAGAGAGCAAATTATTAAAGAATTAGGCGCAAATGCTAGTATTTTAGATGACATGGAAGAAATGCTTGCTGACAAGGTTGTGAAGGTAAAAGGTGATGAATTTTACATTTTGACAGACGGCGATTGTGTGGTTTCTCCAGATAAAATTCATTACTCATATGATTCGCCAAATAATGATTATGAAAGAGTCTTTTAATGGGCTCTTTTTTAGTTTTTTGTTTTATTTTAAAAAAATATGAAAAATCGTTTGGAAATTTGGTTTTTTTTGTATATAATATTCAATATACAATAGTTTTAATGTTTGTGAGTAAAAATTTTCCAGTTTTATTTAATTGCAAACATTACAAACTAAAAATAGGGGGAAAATATGAAAAAAATAGCCTATTATATGTCTTTGTGCTTAGTTATGTTTGTAGGTGCATTTGCTTTTGCTGGTTGTGGCAATACGGGCGAAGTTGCGTCTTTAAAAGTTGATGCTAATGCCTTAGCGCAACAAGGTTTTAATACTGAATACACAGTAGGGGATACATTAGATTTAACTAATGGTGAGTTTACCGTGGTTTATAGTAATGGTGAAGAAGACACCTTAAATATGATTAACAGTCTAGGCGTACAAGTCTATATTGATTATGGCGATGGTAATACGGACACAAATGTGTTCACAACTCCTAGCGAGCATCAACCAGTTGTTATCAAATACG
The DNA here is from genome assembly GCA_944384375.1 of uncultured Clostridia bacterium. Taxonomy (GTDB): domain Bacteria; phylum Bacillota; class Clostridia; order Christensenellales; family UBA1242; genus UBA7867. The sequence continues at coordinate 8,755 of CALWTE010000027.1, forward strand.
AAGGTAAGACTACCACTTTCTATGTAACTGTAAACAAGGGAATTATCACAGAGCAAGATGTTAATCTAAATTCAAGTTATACTAAAATTTATACGGGTCAACCTTTACCTGTAAATGAACTTGCTGATATTGAATTGCCAAGTGGTGCAAGTGTAGAACCAGCACAATATAGGCAAGACCCAGGTAATATTAATGATTTTACAACTACTCCACCAACAGATGCTGGTAATTATGTAATTAGATTAAATATCAACGGTGGTACAAATTACGAAGATACTCACTTTGATATTCCTTACACAATTCAAAAGGCTGATTTGGCAAGTCTTACGACTAACGGAATTTTGAATTTCCCTAATATAAGCATTAGTCATGGTGAAAGTTATGATTTATCTCAAAATTGGCAATTTAGCGACAATGGTGAATTAGGTGCAATCACAGAAGGGTTTGATGAAAGTTTTGCTGGCGATTTAAGCAATCTAGTCTACTCTTACAAGGCTTCTAGCGAAACCGAATATACTATTTTAAATGCTGATACTTTTGATGAAGTTATTTCAACCCTACCTACTGGCGCATATGATATAAGAGTTACAGGCACATGGGCAAACAATATAGAAGATTTTACAATAGACGCAAAACTTGTAGTTATTATTAAAACTTTAGTTTATGGCGAAGATTATACATTTAATATAACCAAACAAGACGGTACTCCTGTTGAATACGAATTACCAACTAGTGCTGAAGATATTAATACAATTATTCAATTTGGCGCAGACGAGACAATAGGCATAAATATCACAATTGAATGGTTAAATGGAATAGGAGACAGTGTAGTAGGCGAACCAACTATTTCGTTTAGAACAGGGCAAAGTTGGAATCAAATACAAAACAGTATTTCTACACCAGGTACATATAAAATTTGGGTGGAAGTAGAATTTGAATCGTTTACATATCATTTTGATAACGACTCTCAATTTAATGGTTTTCAAATTATAGTAGAATAATGCTAATTATTTTACTTTTTTTGTTATACAAGATTTCTAATTGAAATTTTAAAAATCTATTAACTTTAAAATCTAATTTGTGATAAAAAATTATAAATATAACTTCAATTTTGTAAAATAATAAATAATATTATAAAAGGATATAGTCGTTTGATTAATAAGTTTAAGATCGCTTTATATTCTATTTTGTTTATTATTTTAACTTCAGCAATTTGTGGTGTGAGTGCTTATCTAATAATATTTAATAATAGTCATGCTTATTATACAAATACAATAGGTTCTGAAGTAAATTTGCCAGGTTATGTTGGCGATTTAATTAATGAACAAGGTACAGGCATAAATCCGTTAACCTATGATGCGTTAATTAAAAAAATAGGAGATTTAGGCGCTAGTGGGGAACAAAAAGCATCAGGAATCAATCAAAATACAATAGTTTTTAAAATGGGTGAAGTAAATGGTAACTCAATTTTTTGGCAAGTTGTTTATAGGACGGATGATTATATTACCGTTTGGATGACGCAACCTTATACTACTTCTATTTTTAATACATATGATAATTTAATGGGCATTTTAACCGATGAAAATTTTGAGTTAATAAAAAAACATTTTTCAAAAATAAATCCTAATATTTCAGTTGATGATTATATACAAATGGGCTATTATTATGGTGTAACTAATTACTCACAATCTTATTTAAGAGATATGAGTTTAGCAATATATTATGACTTAATTGAAAATGGTTCTTTTCCTTTTATAGAAGAAATTACAGTTTCTCCTAGTGTAATGGAAAACGAAACTCAGACAAACTGGCAAAGTTCACAAGAAGCCACTAAAATTAATGATGAGACTTGGGTTGTAACTAATGGTTTAGCAGGTTATCCAGACGATGATTCAGTTAATAATCCTTTTAATGATGAAGTGCTAAGTTGTATGGATGATAAATTTTGGATTCCATCATATTATGAATTGTTTAATGCAGGGGAAAGCCATAATAATTTAGGTGTATGGGGACTTAACAATGGTGAGTTAGGTTTTGGTGGCTATACCTTATAAAGGTTATTATCTATATGGCTGGTATTTTGATGATGAATTGTATATGGAAAATGAATCTGCGATATTGAGTGCTGAATTAACATTACCACGAGAACAAGTAGAAAATATTTGCGTAACTGCAGTTTTTAATACTAATAGTGAGGAATTACCAAATTTTACATTTAATAGGGAAGAAATTATTTCTATATCTGCAGATTTAGGTGGACAAGCAAGAATGGTTGGCTTTGATGATGGCGACTCCAATGTTACTTTAATGGCAGTAGTTCAAAAAGGATATAAATTTATAGGTTGGTATATTGATGATTCTTTGTATAATGTAAATTCAAATTTAGTTTTGGAAATTGGTGATATAAAAGGTAAAGTGATAGTAGCATGTTTTGAAAAAATTAACTATTCTAATATCAATGATGATTTAAATAATATATAGTTTAATTTTGATAATTTAATAGATAAACAAACTGAACACCTTGGGGTGTTCAGTTTGTTTTGTAATCTTTTTAATTACATCGTTAATTCTTTTAATTGTGTTGAATGTTGTTCATTTTGATGAATAGTTTGTTTCTCTAAATTTTTATTAATTAAAGTAGTCAAGGTGTTAATTGCTATGCTTCTAGGATGATTTTCTGGAATGTTTGGCTCTGCATAATTTCTAAAACGTGGGTATTTAGAGTCAAAAGTAGCCAGTGCCATTTTACCCGTCATATTTAGTGGAATGTGCAAGAAAGGTTTGTCATTTATGCTATTAATGTTAAATAAGGCATTACAATTTGGTTTTGCTCCTATGCAAATAAAGTTTTGTGAACCAAACATCCAAATATTATTTAATATACTTAAATCTTCTATTTCATCATATTCAGTGTATTCTTGTCCATACTTATCTTTATATTTTAAGCCATATCTACCTAAGCAATATTCGTCATTGCATTCTAGCAAAGTTACAGTTTTAGGTAAATCAGGTAACGTATATAGAGATTGTGCTTGTAACACACCATATGCTTCACGCTGTTGATTTTTTGAAGAATTAACTTGTAAAAGGAAGCGTATAGGTAACCACCTTTCGCCCGTTTCCGTAGTTAAAACCTTAGCCAAATACTGAGTTAAATTTTTTGTTTTAAACTGGCTAGCAGTTAGCAAGTCTTTTTGTAAATTTGTTTCCTGTGTAATTACACTATTTAAATGAGTTTGCACAATAGATTTTCTTAGTTGTAAGGAGTTTAAATATTCTTGCGTATTACTATCAATTAAATAATTCCCATATATTTTGTGATATTGCGTTTGTGTGCGTGTAAATTCATATTCTATTTGGTTAATTTGGGCAGTTAAGTTTTTTTTATAATTTTCAAGTGAGTTTATTCTGTTTAAATAAACATACAATTTATCGGCAGAATCTGTCATATAAAATAGTTTCACTCCTAAATTTGTTTTAAAGCAATAAGATATTATCATAGTTTGGGGTAAAAGTCTAGTAAATTGACGCGTCAAAGACAAAAAAGTACATTAATCTACAAAATAGTATATGAATGATACTTAATTTAATTACCAAAAAAGCAAAATCAATTTTTTTGCCGCATACTAAAAATTAATAAGTAATTTTTAAGCCTTTTATAGGCTTTTTATCTTATAACAACAAAAAAGGCTTGTAAATTCAAGCCTTTTTCTTTTGGTGACTCCAGCGGGAATCGAACCCGCGTTACCACCGTGAAAGGGTGGTGTCTTAACCGCTTGACCATGGAGCCAAATAATCAACTGAAACTTGGTTGGTAGCGACGAGTGGATTCGAACCGCTGACCTGCCGGGTATGAACCGGCCGCTCTAACCAACTAAGCTACGTCGCCAAAAAATATCAAGCGACAGTTGATATACGTTTATTATATTATATCTTGCGATAATTGTCAATAAAAAAGTTAAAGTTTTTCAAAAAGTCTAAAAATAATTATTGTATATAAAAGTTTGCAGGTGTTAGGTAAAAAAATTTAGTTATTTTATTTAGACTTTAATAATATACTAGATTAAAAAACAAAGGAGTGTCATTTATGGAAGATGAAAAGAAAGTCGCTTCAGTGGGCAAAATTATGCCGAGTATGAACAAGGGGCATAAAGTGGTTTTGGAAAATCGCAACAATTTATGTATCACGGGTATTGATAAAGTAGATAATGTTAGCCCTACGCATTTTAGTTGCATTACTATGAATACCGAAATGCACATAGAAGGGCAAGATATGCAAGTGGTAAAATTAGACGTGGAACAAGGTGTGGTGGAAATTACAGGACAAATAGATAGTATTAGATATTCAGGTGAGAAAAAAAGTTTGATAAAAAGGTTATTTAAATAATGCTTTTTGTAAGCGTGGGGCAAGGTTGGATATTTTTAATTTTAGTAATTACTGGCATTTGGTGTGCCGTATTAGAATTGTTGCTAGCAAAATTATTTAAATTTATTAAAAAAAATGCAAAAAATAAACAAAAAATAGAGAAAAATACGCAAAAATCCATAAAGTTTACTGAAAATCAAAAAAATAAAAAGAGAAGAAATAAAAATTTAAATAACTTTTTAATAGGCATAATTTATTTTAGCAGAATTTTAATTTATTTTGGTTTGATATATTTACTTGTTTATTTTTTAGATTATGGAAATTTAAGAATATATCATATATTAGGGTTTTGTGTAGGGTTTTATCTAATAAAGTATTTCTTTGTAAGGCTTATTCAAAACCGACTCCAAAAGTGCTATAATCACACTGCGGGGGTAAAAGAAGATGGGAATTTTGCTAAATAAAAAAGCAATCTTGTTTGGTATTATAGTATTATGTGCAATGCTATTTGCAGTGGCTATTTATCAATTTATTTTAATTAATCAAAAGCAAGCACGCCTAAATTCATTACAAGTTGCAAGTGCTGAGTTACAAAAAGAAATAGAAAATGCGCGAGAGACTTTGGAAATTGTGTCTAGTAAAGAATATCAAGAACTTCAGGCCAGAAAACGTGGTTTTGGTTATGAAGGTGAGAGGCGATTTCTTGCAGAATAATTTTAAAAATTTAAGCATAATTTTGTTAAAAAAGTGATAATTTTTTATCATTTTTTCTTTTTTTAAAAATTTTTAAAAATTACTAAAAAATATGATTAAATTTAGTTGACACTAAAATTAAATGTCCATATAATAAAATAAAGAAAAAACGGGTTGCGGAAGGGTAATTCGTTGACGTGTTACACGCCAGCGGTTTTTTGTTGTTTTAGAAATAAGTACTGCAAAATTAAGCCTTTTCAAGACAAAAAAAGGGGGGCGAAATTGACAAATGCTTTACTAAAAAAATTCAAAGAATCTAGTCTGTCAATTCTCCCTATTATGTGTATCGTGCTGATTTTGGCAGTAACTATTGTGCCAATGTCGTGGCAAATTATAGTGCAATTTATTATTTCGTGTATATTGTTGATTTTTGGGATGACACTATTTACACATGGCGCTGATACAGCCATGATTCCTATAGGGCAACATATAGGCGGTTATCTATCAAAATCGGGCAAACTATGGTTTATGCTACTGTGTGGTTTCGTGCTAGGAGTGCTGATAACCATTGCAGAACCTGATTTAAGTGTGCTAGCAGACCAAGTTGCAAGCATTAATTCGTGGATAATTATTGCGGTCGTAGGCGTGGGGGTTGGTACTTTTATGATGCTAGCCGTCCTAAGGGCAGTTTATCAAATACCACTACCTATAATTCTTGCAGTATCATACGGACTAATCTTTTTAATCGCTTGTTTTGTACCAGCCGAATTTGCTCCGCTATCTTTTGATTCAGGGAGTGTTACGACAGGTCCTATAAGTGTGCCATTTTTAATGTCATTTGGACTAGGGCTTGCGGCAGTCCGTTCTTCTAAATCAAATTCAGGTGATGAAAGTTTCGGGCTAGTCGCTCTCGGTAGTGCTGGGCCGATTTTAGCCGTAATGCTGATGGGCTTGTTCGTTGACCCTAGCACTTTGACATCTTCAGCTGAAACAAGCGCCACAGCACCGCAAGATTTTGGCGGAATTTTAATGGCATTTTTGAACGAAGCACCTTCGCATTTGCTACAAGTGACTTTGGTAATTTTGCCTATTTTAGTGGTATTTTTGCTATTTCAATTTTTTGCACTTAAACTACCAAAACAAGAAGTATTTAAAATAATTATAGGCTTACTGTTCGTTTTTGTAGGGATAACGCTGTTTTTTGTAGGGGTAAGTGTAGGATTTTTACCTGTTGGTACTGAAATAGGTAACGTGCTAGCGAGTGTTGATTATAACTGGATTTTAATTCCAGTCGCCCTAGTGATAGGACTAGTCATAGTGCTAGCAGAACCTGCCGTGCACGTGCTAACTGAACAGGTAGAGCATATGACAGACGGGAAAATTTCGCGTAAAACTATACTTTTTAGTATGAGTATAGGTGTAGCAATTAGTTTGAGTCTGTGCGCTCTGCGTGTGCTTTTCCAAATGCCTATTTGGTATATACTTGTACCCGCATATGTGATTGCGATAGGGCTTGCATTTGTTGTGCCACGTATTTTTACGGGAATTGCTTTTGACTCGGGAGGTGTAGCGACTGGGGCAATGGCTACCACGTTTGCATTGCCACTGTTTTCGGGGGCTTGCGTCGCGTTAGGTGAAAATGTAATGCTGTATGGTTTCGGTACTTTGTCCTTTATTGCGGTCACTCCGCTCATTACTATTCAAATTTTAGGTTTGATTGTAAAAATTGCAAACAAGCGCAAGCAAAAAGAAGAAGCCGAAGAAATTGTCGGCAACACGCGTATTGAAATTGTTGAGTTTGATTAGGGGTTAAATATGTCTAAAATGAAAAAATCGCCGTACAAAATGCTAGTTTGTTTTGTGGAAAAAGAAAAAATGGATTCCGCTTTGGGTATTATCAAAAACGCTCACGAAGTTCACGGGTTGACTAGTATTGTAGAAGGTACGTCAAAATTAGGTACAATGGATAATATAATTGGGCTTGCACGTGATACCCGTGTAATGCTAACGAGTTTTATTCGTTCTAAAAATGCGAGTAGGACTCTGCAAGCGCTTGATTTAGTACTGTGCCCTGATGAAAAAAGTTACGGCATTGCTTTTACTATTAACTTGAGTAGTATTAGTCGCGAAGCATTGAATTATATAATTGCAAAAAGGGAGTTAAGTTAAATGTTTATAAAACAAGATTTGAATTTGATTGTTACCGTTGTGGCACGTGGTTTTAGTGATACAGTAATGGCGGTGGCAAAGAGCGAAGGTGCAGAAGGGGCAACTATCATAAGTGCGCGTGGTAGCGATGTAAATGCGAGTGATACCGTACTAGGTGTAAGCATTCAACCAGAAAAAGAAGTCGTAATGATTTTAGCGCGTAAACAATTGCGTAAAAAAATTATGCGTGCAATTTGTAAGGAATGTGGTTTAGGTAGCGAAAGCAAGGGTATTTGTTTTAGTTTGCCTGTTGATGAAGTGGGGGGATTGAGTCATCAATTATTAACTAAAAAACCATCGCAAAAACCTGTCGCGAAACCTACCCCAAAAGATGAGCAAAAGCCAAAAGAAGCAAAGGAAAATTCTGCACAGAAAGCCGAAGAAAAAGCAAAAGAGCCTATAGAGAAATCAAAAGAGACCACAGAAAAGGAAAAAGAAAACAAAGAAGAGAAAACAGCGGACGAAAAGAAAAAATAAAGAGAATATCAAGCCATAATCAAAAAGAGCATTTCAATAGTTTGACAAGTTTGCAGTACACTGTTAACTGCACCCCAAAAGTTAAACACTTTGGGTGAGTACCAACTTTTTAGATATGCTCTTTTTTTATTTACCCCCTTGAAAAATTTCTAAAATATGATATAATTAGATAAAGGAGTTAGAAATGCTAGTTGAAGAATTTTACGAAAGAATAAAACAAGAAAAACTAAAAAGATTAGAGCTTCTACGAGAAATAAATAGAGAAAATATGCCTAGACTTTTTGATTACGAAAGAAAAGCTTTGGAGAAGTGTGAAAGTCGCGACAAGTTTAAAAAAATTGCTTTGCTTTTATATAAAAATGAGACCATTATTTCACATGAAGATTCGCAATACTACAGTAGGCAAGTAGCAAAATATGGGGATATCAGCGACGTAATGTTTTTAAAAGAATGCGTGGTTGATATTGATATGCCCAGTATTGAAAAAAGAATTTTGGAAAGCAAAAATAAATTTATCTTATTTAATGCGATAAAAACTACAAATGGTAATTATATTCCAACCGAAAAAATAGCTCAAGCTTTGTCTAAATGTGGCGAAACTGAAATAGGGAATTCCTTGCTTGATGTAAGTAAAACTAAAGATAAGGGCGAAAATTTAAGTATGTAAATTACATAAATTTACAGTATAATTTAGACGATTTTTTCATCAACATTTGCTATAATTACTAAGAGGTGAGAAAATATGAATTATATGGTGAATTTAGAGAAATTGAGTAATGCGATGAGCTTACATGGTTTAGAACTTGACAAATTCTGCGTAAAATATAAAATAAACAAAAAATTTATGCAAGAATTACTTAATGGAAATATCCCTGATATGCCATTAAACGAAGTAGTAAACTTATTAAATGCACCAGATTTAAAGTTTAGCGACTTATTTATTAAAAAATAAAAAAACAACACATATGTGAACACGCAAAAGTTATATATTTTTGCTTATTAATTCACTTTATGTGTTTTTTTATTGTTATCACATAGTCTCTATAAAGTCTTGTGGCTTAAATTAAGGGGAAAACTTTATTTATGTCACTTATTGTGATATTCATTTTATTCTAATTCTAATTTTCTTATAGTATTTTTATCAGCATCGTAATTAGAAATTTTGCTATTTTTGCCTTTAAAAATTCATTGAAAAATTTAATTTAGTAAATAGATATTATGATATATAATTCAATTCTTGAATTTTTGGCGCTGTTTTATCTAAGGTAACATTAGTTTTGATAATTTTACCATTTACAATCAAATGTTGAGAGTCGGCAACTGTGATTATTGCGTCGCGCGTTTCACCATTTTCTACTAAATAACCAGTTACATTATCTATAAAGTATTTTTGTATACCTTGATTGAGCGCTCTAGCCCCCGTAACTTTAGATTTTGCTTGCACGAGAATATCATCTAGTAATTGTTCGCCATATTGAAGGGTAATATTTTTATTTTTTTGTTTGTGATTAAAACTTTTTATTAATTTATTTAATTTCATATCCAAAATTTCTTTAAGTTCTTCTTCGGTTAACTCACTATATTCAAGGATATTATCAAAACGCCCCAAAAATTCTTTTAGGAAGGGCGCCCCTTCTTTATTTGTATGTGCAGTGATTTCGTCTAGGTTTCTATTGCTATAATTTGTATTTGTGTTTGCCTTTTGATTTGTTGTTGCAATAATTACACAATTACTTACATCTACTAATTCACCTTTTGCCGAAGTGAATTTTCCTTCGTCTAATAAACCTAAAAGGAAAGTCAGGCAAGCAGGGGAAGATTTGTCAATTTCGTCAAATAAAAGCACGCTACTAGGATTTTCCTTTATAAACTCAATAAAAGGCACTGCGTCTTGCGACCCTACATAGCCAGGTGAAGACCCTGTTAGACGGTTAAGTGCGTCTGTGTGCTTGTAATTAGACATATCTATAGTGTAGAGTTTATTATTAAAAAATGTTTTGGCAATTGCTTTTGCTGTTTCCGTTTTCCCAACACCAGTTGGACCATTGAGTAGGAAAGATGCAACTGGTTTATTATCCACACCAAACCCCCAAGACACACTAGCTAATTTATTTAGAATTGTCTGTACAGCTTCTTTTTGTCCTACGATTTGTTGTTTAAATGCATCGCATTTTTCTTTGGTAACAGTAAATCCTATCTTTTTGGTATCTTCATCCATAAATTCTAAATCATCCTCGTTCATTGCTTGTTGTAATTCCAGTATCTTATACATAGGTAAAATATTTGCGTTAGAATTACTTTGTTCAAAAATTGCTTTTCCCGTAGTGTCAATTTTAGTTAAGAAGTTAGGGAATGGTTCATATAAATCCCAATTCGCATTTTTGAAATCTTTATAAAATAATTTGTTATATAAAAACGCTCTATCTTCTATAGTGTCATTTATATGCAATCTGCTTCTTGCTAGGTATTCTGTAATTTGTGGCAAATGACGAACGAGTATATTTGGTATATTTTCACTTAATTGATTATCATATAAAAAGAATGTGGCATAAAGTAACGCACTTTCGCTTTCGCTTATAATACGTGTACCTTTTTTTGTTGGAATAGTTAACTGCATCAAGATTTTTTTCATAAAAGCTTCGCTAGATGTCTGAACGGGTTTTGAGAATAGAAAATCAATATCGCTAGCAGTTTGGTAACTAGGAGTAGGAACAATTCGTTTTACTTTTCCAAAATATGCCGTATTGCCACGTTCTCTCAACTCATTAAAAGCGGAAAAAATTCGGCTATTAGGGTAAATTGAATAGAAAAATTTATCTATTGCATTATATTCTTTTACTGGTTGCTTGCTTAAGCAATCAAGGAAATCTTTTGGCTCTATGTTTAATTCGTTAAGCGCTAGTAAGAATAAATCAACTGAATTAATAGGCAAAGTGGAATCACTAAATCTCACTTCATTTATACGGCTTAAGAAAATACCCTCATAGAAACCTGCCCAGTTTTGTAGGGCTTCTTTTGTAAATGCTTGTGCCTGCATATATTCTGTAGGAGTTATGCCTTTTATAGAGTTCTTGCTTGTGGCATAAGCATAGAGATAATTTAAATCAATCATTTGCTACTCCAAATGTTTTTTCTATTACAAGTTTAACACACTTCTTCAATTTCGTCAATATCTAGTTTAAATAAAGCCTAAGTTTGCAGTATTTTGGCTATTTTTGTCTAAACCGATTTTTGCCTAAAATTTTAGTTGTTTTTATGCTTTAAAATTGTTAAATTAAAATCAAATAATAAAAGAAAGGAGATTTAGGATAGTGGGTACTGCGTATTTAGATAGTTTAGTTAAATTAAAATTAAATGCTTCGTGCACGGCTCTTTTGCTGTTGTATTTTAGCAATATGGAGATTTATTCTAATAATGATTTGATGGTTTATTCTTTAGAAGGAGATTAACTTTTGTGGAAAGTTTTGATTTGTCTTTTTTGAATACAAAGGTAGATAATCAAATTTTGCTACTTGTGCGAAAAAGCAATAGAATTTTTGAAATGAATTTAATAAAGGAAATTAAAGGGAGAATGGAAATGAATAATTTAAATAAAAAATCTTTTAAAGATACAGTTATTGTAGTAGGAGTAGTGATGTTTATATTTTTTGCTAGTCTAATTTTATTTGCAGGGTGTGGGGGAACAAGTCCTATCGGCACGTGGACTTTGGATAGGTTGGTAGTTGATGGTGTTACATATACAGCAGATTCGCAAGATAAAGGCGATTATGCAAGTGCTTTTGAAAATGAAATCATTTTAAATGAAGATAATACGGGTTCTATAAAACTAGATGCAGATGCAGAAACTGATGCGACGTGGACACAGACCGATTCAGCAATAACAATAACTGCAGACGAGCAAGATTTGACATTTACCCTAAACGGAACAGAGTTAATATATAGGCCGACAGATACTATTAGTTATTTCTATAAAAAATCAAGTTAATAATATTTAGTAGGGCAATGTATTTATAAAGATTTTGCAAAATTTATAGTAATATTTTATTAATAATATTAAGCGATTTAGAGAATATAGTAGATCAACACTAACAAAATAGAAAATGTCAATTTATGATAAAATAGCAAAAATTATGCGCAAAATAACTGTTTTTAGGTACTATGCATAGATATTATGCAGTACTATGCATTAGAATTTAATTAATTTTTCATTATTAAAATTTAAAATATAAAAACTTAAATTGTTGTAAATAACAAAAAAGCAAGCAGAAAAATTCTGTTTGCTTTTTTGTTTAGTAGTGTATTTTTGATTTGTGAGTTTGACGTAAAGTACGTTTTTTCTTGCCTGATTTTGATTTGCCCCTAATATTAATATTTGAATTGTTAGAGTTTTGCCTACCGCTCAAAATTGCACGTTTTTCTCTAGCCTTAATATTTAATTTTTTGCCACGTGAATTGCTTTTTTGTGGCTGACGTACTTCACTAACTCCGTTAAGCGTAAGATTTAATTTTGTTATTTTTGAATGTGTTTTTGCTTCAATTTGTTGCAAATCTTTAATCTGTTCAGGCGTGTTGAGTAGGGTGTAGGCGTTTCCGTCTTTTCCTGCACGCCCCGTTCTACCTACACGGTGAATGTAATATTCCATATTCTGCGGTAAATCAAAATTAATTACGTGCATAATATCTTTTACATCTATTCCACGCGCTGCAACATCTGTAGTAACTAGGAGATTGTTTGGCTCCCCTTTGTATTCATTTAAAACACGTCTGCGTACACTTTGGGGCATATCCCCATGCAATGCCAACACCCAAAAGCCCATCTTTCGTAGATAAAGTTGCACACTATCCACCATTTTTTTAGTATTACAAAAAATTAGCGTTCTGCCACGTGGTAACTCGCTTAGAAGATTGAAAAGCGCATTTTTCTTTTTATTTTTTGGACAAACAAAATAAGTTTGCTTTACCGCCGAAATTGTAGTATTTGGCGTACCAACTTGAATGGTAATAGGTGAGTGCATATATTTTTTAGTTAAGGCCAAAATATCATTAGACATCGTTGCGCTAAACATTATGGTTTGTCTATCGTTTGGTGTGCTTTTTAAAATTTCTTCAATATCTTGTCTAAATCCCATATTTAGCATTTCGTCCGCTTCATCTAATACGACACTGTTTACAAGCCCGAGTTTGAGAGTTTTTCGCTTAATGTGGTCTAAAATTCTGCCAGGTGTACCGATTATAATATTTGCACCACGTTTTATTGCGTAAATTTGACGTTGCATATCCGTGCCGCCAAAAACGGCGACAGCGCGGACTCCATTTTGCCTGTCGGTAAATTTTTTAAATTCATTTAAAATTTGTTCCGCAAGTTCTCTAGTAGGGCAAATTATCAACTTTTGCACATATTTTTCCACATTTGTCTGCTGTATTAAAGGTAGAGCAAAAGCAAAGGTTTTTCCTGTACCTGTTTGGCTAAGACCTATTACGTCTTTGTTTTCTAGAATCAAAGGTATCGTTTTTGCTTGAATTTCTGTAGGCGAAATATAACCTAATGTAGTTAATTTTGAAACAAGGCTTTCATTTAAGCCTAAATCTTGAAAATTTTTCATTTTTTACTCCAATTTGTCTTAAATTTATAAAAAATCTTTTAGTTAAAAAACTAACAGCACCCCCAAATGATTTTTTATCATTAAACAAATTAAAGTATTTGCCAGATGCTTTTCTAAAATATACGATTATAGTGATTTTTTATATTAATAATAGTTTACCAAAATTTAATTAATTAGTCAAGAGCGATTTGCTTAATAATTTTGCAAATATTTTTTATTTTTTAAACATTTTTAATTAAATTCAAAACTATTTAAAATAAAATAATTAATTTAAAATAAAACAAAAATTTTAAAAATTTCTAAATACTTGCTATTTTGATAAAGTGCTGGTATAATTAAATATAATATATAAATAGGAGAAATAGAAATGCCTTTTTGTGAAAATTGTGGCAAAGAAATCAATACGCCTTTTTGTCCTTATTGTGGTACAAAATCAAGTATAATTGCTGAGAACAAGCAAACATCTGTGGGCAATTCAATGAATTTATTCGGTATGATTAGCCAAATGAATGAACTCGCTAAATCAGCGCAAAAAATGGAAGATGAGGGTAGGGCTTATTTAAATGAAAATGAAATGGATTTAGTAAAAAACCTTACAGACTTTGCCGAAAATATGATAAACCAAAATGATGAACTCTCTTTAAAAGTCAAGGAAGATAGACAGAGGACTTGTGCTGCTAGAAAAGCCATTGCTAGCGGACATTGTCCTGAATGTGGTGCTAGAATAGGTAAAAGTGATGATTTTTGTCCAGAATGTGGGGCAGATTGCTTAATGGAAGCGTACGAAGATTTATAAGAATTTTACTAAGAAAAAAAGTGCATAGTACTTAAAAACAGCATGCATAGTACTTGCATAATATTATGCATAGTACCTAAAAAATCGTTTAAAATAGATAATTTTATTTAAATTTTTAAAAAATAATGATTTATTGTGTAATTTTAGTTTGTTTAACTTAATTTAAAGCAATTAGGGTGGAATATGGAAATTTTAGAAAAAATAAAAGAATTAAAAGATGAACGTGGCTGGTCTGTATACCGGCTAGCAGATGAAGCAAGTTTGAAACAATCAACCGTTGCAAATATGTTTGCAAGAAATACTAACCCTAGTATTGCTACATTACAGCAGTTATGTAACGCTTTTGGTATTACGTTGGCTGAATTTTTTGCTATGGACGAGAATAAAAACACGGACGAAATAAAACTGTTATCAAATTATAGAAAATTGTCAAAAACGAACAAAAACATAGTAATAGGTTTAATAGAAATCTTAAATAGAAACAACTAATTTAATAAAACTTAAATGGCATAAATTAATTTTTATGTTATTTTTTTATATTTTTTGCGATTTTTCTTTAAATTTTATTAATTTTTATGTTATACTATTTTAGCTATAAAAAATTTGCAAAAAATCAACTAGATTTAAGGAAATATATTATGAGAAAGATAACATTAATTTGCGTAGGAAATTTAAAAGAAAAATATTTAAAAGATGCTTTTGCCGAATATCAAAAAAGATTAAGTAAGTTTTTTGATTTTAACTTAATTGAGCTTCCCGAAACAAAACTCAATAAAAACACCTCAGCTGAAATTGAAAGCGTCATAGAAAAAGAAGGCGAAAAAATTTTAGAAAAAATAAAGGGACAAAAAGTTTTTGCTTTGGCGGTTGAAGGGGAAGAGTTGAGTAGTGAAAGTTTTGCCGAAATGATAAAAAAAGAAAGTGATTTTAGTGAACTTTGCTTTGTGATAGGTGGTAGTTATGGTTTGAGTGAAAAAGTAAAAAATTTGGGCAAAAAAATTAGTTTTAGCAAAATGACTTTTCCACATCAATTGATGCGAGTAATCTTTGCCGAGCAACTCTACCGCGCTGGCACAATCATAAATAATATAGAATATCATAAATAAATTATTGTTTAGTAAGAGAAAAGGAATTTTAATGAATAATACTTTTTTAATATCATTTACCATTACATATATTGTGTTAGCTATTTTGATTTCTTCTATTATGATATCAAATAAAAAATATAGTTCAAAAATGTCTAGAAATGATTTTATAATTCGTTATCCTAAATTTTTGCCATTTATATGCTTAGGGTGTTCTTTGTTTTGTGTTTTTATCATTATTTTTATGTCTACGATTGGATACAATGAAACAGTAAATTGGTGGACTTTGTCTATTTTTATAATTATTACTTTATTAGCTTTAATAGCAATGTATGCAACTTTACGCATTAAAATTATTATAAAAGATAATGATATTATTTATTTCCCTGCATTTGGTAAAAAACGTAATTTGACATTTGATGATATTGCTTCTGTGAAATATCTTAAACAATCGGTAACTTGTTATAATAAGGATAATAAACGAATTTTTAATATTGATTTTGCTTTATTAGGGTATGAGTTATTTTTATCAAGAATTAAAGATAAACCTTTATATACTAAGAATACAAAAAAAGGGAAAAGTTAATTTAATATATTTTATACAACTTTAATATTTCATTTTTTGCGAAAACAATATAATTTACAAATTATATAATGTTTAGATTAGATATTTGCCGTTTTTAGTTGCTATTAAAAAATTTTTATGTTAATATATTTTTATATTTTGAACAAAACATTAAGTTTTGTTTATTTTTTAGGAGTAAAAATGGCAATAGATATAGCAAAGTGTGCTAATTGCGGTTCTAAACTAGAAAGAAACGAAGACGGTGAGTTATACTGCCCGCACTGTGGCACAAAATATTTACAAAAAGACGAAGTAACTAACAATGTCTTTAATCACAACGAAGTAAAAAACTACACATTATATGGCGCTAGTGCGGACAATGTTTTGCGTCAAAGCAATGCTGAAGAATTTTTAGTGCGTGCCATAAGAGAGTTTCAAGAAGATAATTTAAACGAAGCGATGCGATTTTGTGAAAAGGCAGACGAGCACGACCCGCTAAATTTTAATACAAAGTTATTAGAAAAAGTAATAAGATATTATTGGCGAACTAAACGAGACATATTATCAAAGTTGCGCTTAACATCTTTTCTAATAAAGAGTGCAGTTGAGTGGGTTGATGCAAAATATGAGAAAAAATCTTATGAATTATTGCACGCAATTACTACTGATATAGAAACTTCCTGCAAAACTGGTACCGAATATATTGAGTCTTATCTAGAAATAAGTTTAGATAAATATTCTAGTCAAATAAAGCAAGAAATGGGTGATGTGTTGCCTATATTAAGTGAATTACAATCGCAAACGACAGATGCTTTAAATAAAATATCAATGTTAAACAACCCGCAACTCAATGATTTAGAACAAACATTGCAATACGTTTACTCTTGCGCCACTAAAAATAGTGGAATAATAGAAAGCCATATGAGTCAACTGCAAGCCGAACAAGACCAGCGAGACTGGGAAAAAGAGCAAGAAAGATTAGAAAAAGAAAGGCAAGAATTAGAAAGACAAAGGCTCAAACAAAAAGCGGAAAGGCGTGCGGAAATAGGCGAAAAAGCAGTAGCCTCAGTTGGCGTAATCATAGGTATCATTGTAGTTCTAGCGGTAATTGCTGCATTAGGTGGCGGTATTTTTATGCTAGCACGTTATATTATGTTTTACATAGATGAAAATAATTTTGATTCATATTTTGATATAAGAATTATTGAATCTGAATATTGCGAAACTATTACCCCAGAGATAACTAGTTATTATAATGATGTTAGCGGTAAATCAAATTATTATTCGTACTGGAGCGTTACATATCGCGAACGAGTAGATGACTTTTTCGGGCAATTATTTGTCTTTACCCCTGCGACAGCAACCGTAACATATTGGGAAACTTATGATAAAACAGTTTATTATTACAATTTTGATAGAGAAGATTACGGCACTGGTTTAAACGGCGAATATTACTACGTTTATGATAGAAATGATGGTACTTATATAGCGGAAATGGCTTCCGAAACGATTTATTATAGCGATACGGAATTTTTTAATGAAATAGTGGGCAAATTAACTTCCTTTAATTATGATTCAACTATCGGCGCTTTGGCTTATGATTTGTACAGCGGAATTAATTTAGGGGAGTATGCTTGCCAAATCGGCACAACTGTAGACGAGAATTATAATATTTGGATTCATTCTAATCAAGGGCATAGAATAGGATTTTGCCAGGAAACAGACGAAATAATGCACGCAATACATATAAATGATGATGGCAGATTTGAATACACCGCTACTTTTTCACAAGATAGCGAAATCAACTTGCCTGATTTTAGTAACTTTACACAAGCAAATTCATAATAAAGTGAATTAAGTGAAAGTAGTTAAAAAAGTAATTATTTAATTAATTCATAAAAATTTACTTGTTGTATTAAATATAAAAACTTTTTAAATCTATTTTTTTACAAGCATTAGTAGACATTTACTAGTGCTTTTTTACTTTTATATGTTTTTGTTGTCTATTATTGTGGTATATAAGAATAGCAGCTTTATTCAGGCTGGCTTGGGTAGCCCCACGCTATAGCGAAGCGGAAGTACAGCAAAGCGAAGAAGTAAAAGCTCCCCAGACAGCCCTTGCGGGCTGGCTTGGGGTAACCACCGCAACAGCAAAACTGTAGTAAAACAAAAAAACGGCTCCCCAGACAGCCTATTCAGGCTGGCTTGGGGTAACTACCGCAACAGCGAAAGGGAAGCACAACAAGAAGGCGGCTCCCCAGACAGCCCTTGCGGGCTGGCTTGGGTAGCCCCACGCTATTCGCGTGGTTATTTGTTTTTGAAAAAACAAATAAAAAAGCACAAGTTCATAAACTTGTGCTTTTGGCTCCCCAAGTAGGACTTGAACCTACGACCTGCCGGTTAACAGCCGGACGCTCTACCGACTGAGCTATTGGGGAATGTTGTTTTGTCTTGGGATGCTTGCGGGAACAAGCATTAGTGAAGGGATTAGTCAATAAAAGAGGAAGGTATCTCAAATTTATTGATTCCCAAGACAAGAACGCTATCATTTTAGCAAAAATTTTTAATACTGTCAACGATTTTTACCAAAAATTTAAAAATTTAATCATTTTTTATAATAATTGTTTTTTATATTGTTATTTTCAGTGGCTTATGATATAATAAAATATAAACTATCAAAATATTTGTTTGTAGTAAAGCGGGGTATTATTAAAAAAGTTACTATTTGTTTATTTTACATTTTGGTTAAATAAACATACTTAAACCAGTATAAATTAATAAAATTCACAGCATATTACACAGTTTTTATAATTTTTTTAAATATAATATGTTAGTAGCGGGAGAGAAAAGTGAAAAACTATACGGAAAATTTATTAGATTATTTGCCAAATTTGGAAGATTACAAAGATTTAGGGGTGCCTGCTTTGTTTTTAAAAAACGTAACAAAAAACCAACTTACTTGTTTTAACAAAAGTAATAATGGTTCTTTGAGGGTTGATTTTAAAGTTTTAAAAATATCAAATAAAATTGAGTCTAAAGTGGCTGATTATGTTCTTTTCACTAGCACAGAACAAGAAGCGATAACTGCTTTTAGACGTAAATATTTGTATTTAAAATCGTATAAAAAAACTGCAGTTGCTACTTATGATGTAGAACTTTATGGCATAGATGCGGACTTAAATTTACGTAAATGTGAGTATGTGCCTATATTAAATATTGAGTTAAAACCAAATCACATTCCTAAAGTGAGTGCAAAGGAAATATTATCCAAAGCATTAAAAGGACAGGAGAAATATTTTTTTATAGAAGTTGAAGATTTGGGAGAAAAGCAAAAACTTGTTGCACAAGTATATAATAACAATGTGCGCAGCCTTGATTTTGATGATGTAAGGAAAAAACTGTTTAACGCAGGGCTGAGAACGGTTGACCATGATTATAAAATTGAATTGCTAGACGAACGTGGTGGAAAAAATCAAGAAAATATACAAAAATTTTTGCCGCCTTATATGGTTTATCAGCCACCAAAAGAAAAAGAGTTAGAATTGAACGGCTAAAAAACTTTTATTTTTGGGTTTAATAAAGTTAAAATGCTAAAAATAATTGGTTTGCTGGTTGTAAAAACAAAATATAATTAAGATGAATTTTTCAGCAATTTTATCATTTCTTTAAAGGCATTTTTGAATGTCTTTTTTTGTTTAAAAATATTTTATTTTGTATGTGATTATGTTTGCTTTATTTCTTATTTTATATTAAAATTATATAAGATATTTTAAATTATAAAAATATCTAAAATATAAACATAAAAATACATTTTATAGACAAAATAATTTAAATAAAATAGGGGATAAAAAATGAACAAAATTCGTTATGCATTTTGTTGTTTAATAGCAATTATATTTTGTACCGCAGGGTTATTTGCTGGTTGTGGCGACCCTTATGCAAATTTAAGGGTTAGATTAACGGGCGATGATTTGGTACAGACTCAAACAGAGAATGAATATGACTTAACTTTAACGAAGCATAATGACGAAACTGATGCATCTTGGAGTACTATCGTTAATGTTTCTCTGGAAGGGCTGGATAACGGAATGTTGAATTCTGTAATTTGGAATTACGATGCCAAATATTTGACTATTGAATTTCTCAATAATGCTCGCACAAGTGCTAGAATTACTGGGGTAACTTCTACGAAAGAATACCCGACTCAAATTGAAATTGTGAGTGAAGAATATGCTGACGCAAAGGCTGTAATTAATGTTACAAATATTGTAGAAGCAAAATCAGTCACTGGTGAGAAATATGCAAGCGGTACTTTTGGTATCCCTAGAAATATTGATTTTACAATAAATGTTGACGAAATTTTGGAATTTGCACCTGCAAACGCTACCCCACCTGACTATACTTTTAATATTAATGGTTTGATTGTACAAAGTGGAGAAAGTTTTAGATTAGACGATTATTTTACCGACCCTGATTTGAGCACTGTAACTATAATTGCTTACCCTACAAATACGGCCGATTATACAGAAGAAGAACTTACTGCACTTACTAGGACTATAGAAGGGGTGCGTGTCTATACTGCTCTTGATGAAGAAAATACTCGTATTGTTACAATAGATACTCAAGAAGAAGTTAGCGAAGTGCGTTTGATTAAAAACTCAAGTGAGAACGAACTCATTTTAAGAGTGGAGACTATTACAAATGTTGTAGTTACCGCTAGTTCAAATTCAAATGTAATTTATGATGAAAGAAAGAATCCTACTGGGGAATTACAGATTTCGTTTAACCAAAATGCACGTACGATAACTCTTGTTGGCCTAGAAACTATGGCACGTACAGATATTACTTTTACAATCGCTGTGGCTGGAGTGGAAAATTCGCAAACACTAAAAATCACTATTCCAGTAATGATAGAAGATATTCCTGACGCAATTTCAATTAATGGCGAAGCGGGTACAGATGATGTGAGTTTGCGTGTTTTTGATGCTTATGCCGATAATGTTAGTGGTACTGCGCTAAGAATCAATCTTTCACCCGCAAGTGAAACATACAATAAAGTTTTAATTTCTATAGATACAGAAAACACACCAGACTTAATGTTACAAAGTAGTTTATTAATTAATGGGGAAGTGTTTACTGGTGAATATCGCACAACAAGTGGACAAACTTTATATTTGAGAAATTCAGGTAGCAATGGGCAACTTGTGTTATGGGTGTATGCTGAGGATACAATAGGAACACCTGATGTCGTTCGCCGTCATTTGATTATAAATTTAGAACAGGGCGTAACTGATATTTATGTTTCAGAAAATAGACTAGATAGTGACACTGGCCATTTAATGCTACAATTAGATGAACATGCTGTTAGTAATTATGCAGTAAAAACTGTTCAATTTGAAGTTACACCAGAAACTGCTGCCAAAAATACAGTTACAGTAGTGAGTGCGAATGAAAATATTGCTAGAGTTACTGTTACTAACCTAGCTGAAGGAATTTTTGACGTTTATGCAGTTAGCGCGGGACAAACTACTATTAACTTTGTGGCAGAGAGTGGGGTGAGATATTCTTTAACTGTGGAAGTTTTGGTAAACTTAAATCAATTTACTGTAAATTTAGGCACTACTAATTCTACAGCCATTGGGCCAAACGCTACACAAACAGTATTAGCAGGAACGGAAGAAGTCCAAACTTTACTATACTCCTATGTAGCAAGTAATAGTAGAAATATTGTGTTGACAAACACTTTCTATCCAAATACAGTTGTTACGGCGGGACAAATTAATAGAATTTCATATAATACTACCGACCAAAGTCGTGCAAATGCATATAGTTCTACATCAAGTCCTTATATAAATTATTTAGACACTTTTACTGATGGACAAACAAGTATTACAGTTACCATAGAGTATGTAACTCTGGAAACTGATGGGCAAACTCCAGGGAAAAATAAAGTTATTAAGACAATTAGTACTTCTTTTGAAATTCGTGTTTTTGTGCCTATTACAGGTATTCAAGTAAGTGAGACGGATATTTCATTATTAGCAGGGTTAAGTACAGGTTCTAGCGGAAACGTTGTTCAAAGTGCATACGATTTGGAAAATAATTCTAGGACATTGCGTGTTACAGTGTTACCAGCAAACTCATATGTGCAAGCAAGTTCTGCTGAGTGGCAGGTAGTAAGCAATACGTCAAGGTTGTCTATTAGGGCTTTTGGCGAAGGTTCTGTAGATGCTGATACTGTTATGAGTCAATCAATAGTCGCTACTGCGGGTGCAATGAGTTCGCTAGATAATAACCAAATTACAGCAACTATTGAAGTAACAGTTACTGATTTAAATGGAGTACGACACACGCAACAAATTCGTGTAACAATTACAAAAATTACACGTATTACTGAGGTAAATATTGATGGCTATGATGAAGCAACGAGAAATAGTGGTAGCCTATACTTTGAATTATTTAAAGAAGGACGCGACAGTTTTGAGTTGAATGTTAGTATTGCTCCTTCAAATGCAACAAATAAAAATCTTGAATACTTAATTTTTGATGCAGAAAAGTTAGACAGCCCTGCTACGGGTGATGATATAGTAAGAATTGATACGGGCAGGCTCAATGAAAGTGGTGGGCATGTTTATGAATATTATCGTGTGATACCTAGGACTAATTCGGCAATTTATACTGACCAGTATACTTCAAATACGGCTGTACTGACTTTTGACGAAGGTACAGGCAATTATACGATTAGGCCTTTAAATGCTGGGTATGCTTTCGTGTATATTATGCCACAAGACGTAATGCAAATTAAAGTTGACGAAATTACTTCGCTATCAGATTCGTCACAATTGCGTGATATTAGTAATATTTCCACAATAAAAAGGTTATTATTAACTGTGGCTGACGGAAATGAAGTACCTTATCAGTTATACACTGCAGAAGACGTAAATAGCATTCGTAACGGATTAGATAGAAACTATACTTTAATGAATACTATTGATATGAGTACATATTTATCTAGGAATCCTGACTGGACACCTATAGGTGACGAAGAAAATCCGTTCACTGGTACAATTCAATCAG
This sequence comes from uncultured Clostridia bacterium, assembly GCA_944384375.1. GTDB lineage: Bacteria > Bacillota > Clostridia > Christensenellales > UBA1242 > UBA7867. Next base: position 31,625 of record CALWTE010000027.1, read on the forward strand.
TAGGTTTTGATACAGAAGGGTCTACCGCAACGGTGCAAAACATCGTAGGCTGGACTCTATCTCGCGACTTAGATGAAAGAGACCCAGCCACAGACCCTAACCATATAATGAGTTATGGTATATTTGGTGTTGTAACGGGAAGTATCAAAAATATTAACTTCTATGTAAATAGTTACACAATTAATCAAACTACTTGCCGTAGTTATTTAGACGGTTATGAAGGTGGACAGAATGACTACAAGTTTGGTGTGCTAGTAGGTTGGTTGCGTGAAGGTGGCGAAATAGATAATGTAGGTGTATACTGTACAAATTTAACATATACAGCCAACACTAATTCAAATACTACGGCTTTATATGTAAATATAGGTATGGTTGGATTATCAGATGCTAATAGTGCCATAACAAATGTAAATAGCCAGATTACAGCGAACCTACAAACTAATGACTTAATTATTAACTTTGGTGGTGTAGTTGGTCAAAACAACGGTCAAGTTGGGCTAGATGATGCAAACAATGTATTTGATATCATAACAAATGTAAATGTAGAGGCGGTTGTAAATTATAGCAACGCCGAAAAGACAGTAAATAGTACGTTTGGTGGTGTTGTCGGTGCGAATGAGGCTTTGGCTATTGTGAATTCAGCGAATGCCACAGGTGAAATAGACACAGGCATTTCAGCTAGAGTATCTGTCGGTGGTATCGCAGGAAATAATAATTCAAGTATACGTGATACTTTAAGTGCTGTAATTATGAATAGTACGGGTAATTTAGGTGGTGTCGTAGGTACTAATATAGGCGGTACACTAAATTATGTTTACTATGAAATTTACAATTTGGCTAGTACGAATTGCGGTATTGTAGGTTCAGGAAATACTGGTGGTATTGTGGGCGTAATGCAAGGCGGTACAATCAGTCGTGCAATTGTACAAGGCTACAATAGGACAAGCGAAGCATATAATATTATTTCAAATGGCGGAGTTTTCGGTGGACTAGTTGGTTTGGTAGAAGACTCTGTAAGTATAGAAAATAGTTTTGTAAATGCAGGTATTAACGTTACTAATGGAGTCGCTGGTGGCTTAATCGGTGAAAATGCGGTGCAAAGTACAGTAAATATTGAAAACGCATACGCAAGAGGCTTGCTAGATGTAAGTGAGGGAGTGCAAGCGGGCGCTTTAATAGGAGAAAGTAGAAGTGCTACACTCAGTTACGTTTACGCAGAGTTTGCTAGTGACGACTTAAATGCAGTAGGCAATGGTGCTGTAACCGCGACTGGTGTAGTTATATTGATTAGTGGTACTGATTCAACGAGTGCGGACGGAATTGTTTACTTAAATAAAGAATCTACTAACGCAACAAGTTTAACATACTGGTCTAGTTTAGGTTATAGCATTAGCGACAGTGATACTAGTATTTTATGGAAGATTGACACACAATCAGCAGAAAACGAAAAGATTAACGAGGGCTATCCATACTTGCGTGATGCTGATGGTTCGGACTTCATGAGAATTATTCCAGAAGAAATAATTTTACAAGCAAAAACCTTTAATAATTACAACACTGACGGCAGAATTAACAGCATTTTAAATGTGTCGGGCGACGACAAAAAGTTAATTATGTTTAATCAAGAAGGTACTTTCTACTTAAGAGACTTGTTTGATTTAAGTACAGACCCTGTTTTAGATGTTTCTGCATTAAATATTCAAATATCTACTATTGCAAATTCAGCAATACGCCTTATAACTGGTACCAACTTCTACGATGCACGAATTGAAATTTTAGGCACAGGTACGGCAATATTAACCTTTACAAGTAGCCAAAATAACTCGGCTAGAGATTTAGTACAAATCAGTGTAGTCAACGGCTTTGATGAGTTTGAAATGTATGACGGAACAGACAAGGAATATGATGCAGTTAATGACGAATATACGAACCTTGTAAATGATGGAAGCAATAATTATGAATTGCGTATCAAACACAATGGTACGGCACAAGCATTTATAGAATACTATTTAAGTGATGAAATTCAACATGGTATAAATGGTGGTTTAAAGTTTGTAGTAACTGACATTAACTATAATTTAGGAGAGGATTGGCAACAAGCCGATGACGGAAGCTTCTATTATTATCTAAGTACTGATAAAGCGGCATTTACGGCAGTGGGAAATGGTAAGGAAACTTTTACAACGACTCTTATTCCATTCTTTAATGTAAGTTTCTATTCAATTGATGAAGACCTAAATATTGGTGCATTGAATTCATATGTTTATGAAATTTTAAATGACAGTGGCGAAATTACTTTTAAGACTAGATTGTACTATGGTGCGACAGGTATAGGTATGGGTATCGCTAATGATACAAGGGTAGAAGCAGGCGATGCGTTGACTTCTTCCATTACAATCTATACCGACGAGTATGATGAAGATTCTGATATTTACTCATTACTAGAATTTACTTTGACCACTTTTGACCCAGTAACTAGCGAATCTATAGAACTAATAAATACAAGTGATGCCGATACTATGTATAGCGATATGATTAATGTAAACTTTGGCACTCCTGTATTTAACCTAGATTTAGGTACTTTAGTAATTCCGTTTAGTATTGAATTGTCACAAAGTGCTAGGAGAGATTTGACAACAGAGCAGAGATTTGTATTAGAAGTTTGGGCAAAAGACGATAATGGACAAGTGCTGCAAAACTTAAATACTAGCCTTGAATGGTATTTTATACCACAGACATTGAGTTATGTAGATATAGTGCATTTTAGTGATGCAGTAAACTCAGGTGCAAGACTTGAGCAAGCAGGGCAAATTCCTTCTAATACAATTCTTGCAGGTGAATATGGACTTTTACGCATAGTTATTTCACCAGATTACGTGAATTACGATACTATAGAAGTAGTTAGTAGTGTGGTAAATGGTGGTGTTATGCTGTTTGACCAAAGAGTACTTTCTGAATCAGAAGACGGCATCTCTACATATTATAGTTGGCAAACTGGTGTAGAAAATATTGAAAACGGCTTACGACTATATAGAGTAAGTAATATAAATGGCACTTTTGATGGGACTTTCTACTTAAGGACAATTGTGTCTGCTCAACACTCAGCAGGTACTCAATTTACTGTGACAGTGAACATTACGCAAGACGGAAAAGTTTATTCTTATTCACGTACAATGACGGTTTACCAACCTGATATTCTAACCTTAGATTATGCACATTACAATTCAACCTTAAACCGCTATATTGTGGCAGAAGGTACGGGTTATCAAGTAGGTAACACTTCAATCTTGACACAAAATTATAATGAATTGCAGGTACAAGTAGGCAGTCAGTATTATGATTATACTTTAACCGTTGATGAGGCTAGTCGTAACTTAGGTGCAACGATTGTATCAAGTGATGGCAGATACTACTTATATACGGGTAGTGTAAGTGCGGGTGACTTAATTACTGTACGCTTGATAGGTTACCAGAATCTCGCTGGCCTTACTACACAAATCACACGTGAAATTACTTTTATGGTGGTAGACTTCTATATTTCAAGCATTAGGGAAGGGCTAGTGAATGGCTCGACACTATCTAGCAACTTGCGTTTAGCATATGTAAATGGCAGATATTATGATTTGCGCATCTTTGAAGGCGTAGATAATAGTAACTTAAATACTGTTACCGCAATTACATTTAACCCAGACAACCTAGAAACTCGTTCTAAGATTTTAAGTGTAATAGACCAGTTAAACGGCCGTAGCGAAACCCCTTATTATGGTTGGTCTGCTTATGTAGTACAAAGCGATGGCAGTTTTGCATATGAGCAATTAATTCCAAATAGTGGGGAATGGATAGATGATAACTATCAATTTACATATGACGCTATCAATGGTTATAGACTATTAAGTAACGGTATTAGTACAAACTCAATTTTGCGTTTTGACTTTGAATTCTACTATAACAACGGTATATTTACCTTGCCAGACGGCGATGTTGCGACAGACTTTGGGCTATCTACTGGCAATATTAATTTGATTTTCTATCAAGTTACATCACAAGAGCATCCACAACCTGTTTATACTTTAACCGACTTTATGAATATGGAAGCAAACATAGACTACATTCTAATGAACGACTTGACAATTCCTAATACTACTACATGGTCTCCTATTAATACGGAAATAAATAGTTTCAACGGAAATGGTTATACAATCACATTTGCACCGTCATCAATTACTTCTAGTGATGGAAATTACGGTTTATTTGGTACGGTTTCGGCTAGTACTGTACTTAAAAATATTAATGTTTCAATTTCAAGTGACGGTTTGACGTTAGACAGCACTGCTGCTAGTTTAACAAGTCTAAACTTCGGTGTAATCGCTGGTGTAAACAACGGTACAATTTACAACTGTCAAGTCCGCGGTTTAAATAGCAGTGGCACGACAATTCACGGTATATCTATTCCTACTCCTACTACTAGCGGTGCGACATTTAATATTGCTGGACTTGTGGCCGTAAACAACAATGGCATTACAAACAGCAGGGTAGAGTATACCGATATCACGGCATCGGGCAACGTCGCTGGACTTGTGGTACAAAACTTAGGCGTGATTTCAGGTTGCTACTTCTCAGGTGGTACAATTACTAACCAGGCAACTTCGGAAACCTATTCTACAGCAGGTTTGGTAATTACTAACGAATCTGCGGGTAAAATTATCGGTAGTTACGCAGGTGGTACATATTCAACCACTACAAACGGTGTAACTACAATGCTAGAAAGTGCTAGAAACTACCGTGACGGTAACATTTACTCAGGTGTAACAAGTGCGGGCTTTGTATACTCTAACTTTGGTGAAATTGCTGATTGTTATACAGGATTACAAATTTATGCGACAAGAGCAAGTGGTTTTGTATTTATAAATAATGCTACAGGTACTGTTACTAGATGTTATTCAACTAGTGACTTAACCAGTGCGGGTACTACTAGTCTAAACTTCCCATTTATCGGTGTTGAAAGCACATCGTCTTCTACAAATAATAACTTCAACACGACGAATGGTATCGTAGATTGCTTCTATCTAAACACTGGTTTTGCATCTACTCGTCTAGAAGAAGCGACTGCTCTAAGTGAAGCCGACTTTACAGGCGCTAATGGCACAAGTCCATTTACAAACTTTATCTTCTCACGCACGGGCGAAGCGGGTTCAGAATTTACGGGTGTTTGGATATTTGCAAGTGATGACAACTTGTATTTCACACCAGAACGCTTTAATGCTGAATATATTGAGTTTGACAGGGGAGACTCTACTCCGCAAACTAACTTTGGGCCAAAACTTGTAAATGCTAGTTTGATTGCAACTCCTAGAATGGAACTTGCTAGTGTAGTAGAAAATCCTGATACAAACGAAATTGTTTATACTTATACATTTAAGTATCCTACTGGTTATTTTGAGACTCATACTTATAACCCTAATGACCCAGCCGATTACAACACAGATTATACTTATGACCCATTAGTGGTTAGCAGTATGGACGAGTTTAACAACATCTTTATAAATGACAATACAGATACAGTAAATGCTAACCCTATTACAAGTGATGTTAGAATTATTGCAAATCTAGCCCAAAACTCATTAAATCAAGATGTTACTCTCGTTTCACCTATGGCAACTTATGCTGGTGTTATGGAAGGTAACGGCTTTGATTATACTAACTTAAATCTTGCTGTAAACGACGATACAACTACACAATATGGTTTAATCGGTAGTATAGAGAGAGTAGCATCTAGCGGTACTGATATAAATCATATAGGTACAGTTAAGAATTTAACAATTGATGTATTGAGTGTGTCTTGTTCTACTGTTTCATACGTTGGCGCTCTAGCAGGTATAGTAGATAGCGGTAACTTATATAATATAGATGTAACTGGTGCTAGCGCGCGTGTCGTAGGTTATAATGCGGTAGGTGGTGTGGCAGGAATTGTACGTGGCACGTCTAAGATTAACAATGTTTCTAGCAATGTCGGTGTTACGGCAAATTATAGGGCAAACTTATCCGTTCTATATAATGAAGATTTAGTAAACGCAATGGGCTTTGATAACTCAATTAACCCTATTACAGAACTAGGCTATGCGGGTGGGCTATTCGGTATAGCAGATATTACACAGTTTGATTCAGCCACACCTTCAAATTCTAATTCAAATGAAGCTAGAATTGATAACGTGTATAGTTATGGCAATGCAAGTGTCGTAGGTAAGGTGGCAGGTGGTATTGCTGGACTTGTGGGCGTATATACCGTTATCAATGTAGCCGAAAAAGAAGTTAACTACAATACACTAATTCGTGGTTACTTGTTTGCTGGTGGTATTGCAGGACAAAACAACGGTGTAATTAAATATGCTACTTTAAACTATACAGACGATGTCCAGACTGATGTGGATAGCGCTAGAATTGGCGAAGCAGTAGACGATGCAAGTATGACCTTATTCCAGGGTGCAGTTAATTCTGTCGGTATAGGTGGTATTGCAGGTCTAAACATAGGTGTAAACACTGACGGCTGGGCTGGTGGTACTATTCAATTATCAAGCAGTAAAGTCGCAATTCGTGATTCTACTGCATCTAATGTAGGTGGTATTGTCGGCGTGGCTTACGGTGGTGATATTAGAGCATGTTTTGCTACTGGTAGTCTACTGGGTAACCGTACAGCATATATAGGCGGTATTGTAGGTTACATTAGCGACTTTAGCGGTGAACAATCAATTATTTCGTCAATTTCTAGTCCTTTTGGTAATAATTACTTCTCCGCAAGTACGGCTCTTGATTATGTGGTAGGCTTAAACAACTATCTATCTACCGATTACAACTACTATAGTACAATTGATTCAAATTATAATGAAGGCAGACTGGGTGCTATAGGTGGTTTGGTAGGTTACTGCTATGACGCAAGCTTGATTTACACGACTCACGCAGAAGCGGGCGACTCTAGCGACCCTTACTCATATCTAGCAAACCCAATCAACTTCTACGTAAACCAAATTTACGACAGAATTTACAATAATACTCAAATTGACCCTATTGAAAATGATACAGTAATCAATATAGATGCTGTGGGAATTTTCGGCAACAATAATATTAATATGGCTACAGGACACACACGTGGCTACATTTTGAATAACTTTGACGAAATCTTTGGGCAATGGGACGAATTCAGTATTAGTTCAGACGATAATGGGATTCCTTCAATCGGTCAGGGCGATGTGCCAAATGAAATCTACATTTACACAGTAGAAGATTTGCGTACAATGTACTGGCACCCTGATAAAACGTATTATTTAGCAGACGACTTAGACTTTATGGACTACGAGACTGGCAGAATTACGAGTGCATTCTATTCAATAGGTACGAATGGTGCACCATTTACAGGTAACCTGTACGGTAGAGGACATACTATTAAAAATATGTACATCATTAATACTGGGGCTATGTATGTAGGTATGTTCGGTGCAACAAACAATGCAACAATTTCTGATTTAACTCTAGAGAATATCCGCTTTACGACAGCACTTAGCGATATGACAGACGCTTATGTGGGTGGTTTAGTCGCAGTATTAAATGATACAGTAGTTGATTCGGTGCGAATTATCAATTCAGATTCAGCACACGCAATTATTACTAATGCATCTTATGTCGGCGGGATGTTTGGTAGAATAGCATCTACAAACGGCAATACAAACATTACAAATTGTTACGTAGATACTAATCTAATTCTTACTGACAACTCATACGGTAGCAATAATAAAAATACCTATGCGGGTGGCTTTGCTGGTGTGATAGAAGGCAATGGTATAGTTTTGAATAACTACGTTACTGGTACAATGGACATTACTTACTCTAATACGGATAGCAATAGCGGAGTTATGACGCACTCTATCGGTGGTTTCGCTGGAGCGTTGACTAATGGAAACGTACAGGGTGGCATCAGCAATGTAGATATTACAGTTAACAATGTAAGCAACGCAAATACTTACATCGGTGGCTTTGCTGGTGAGTTTGTCAGCAGTACGGCAGTTCAAATTGACTCAGCAAGTGACATAAACATTAACTTTAATAACTTGTCTACATCAAGGTACTTCTATGCGGGCGGTCTATACGGCTACGCTTATGGTTCTAGCAGTACGATTACGGGCTTTATTACGAGTGGCAATATAACCTTAAACGGTAATTACGGTATAGACACGACTACTTCAACCGCGACTACAAACCATCAAATCGGTGGAATTGCGGCATACAGCCACGACTTGATTATTAGTCAAGGATATTCATTAACTTCAATATTTAATAACACATTATTTACAAATACAGACATAGCATTCTACGACTTAAACAACTTGAGAAGCCTAAATACAAACTTAATTCTTGCCGACAAGTTCTATGCGTTGACTACTCGCGACGAATACGGCTTTGGCAAGACGAGTTCGGCTGTGTTTACAGGTTCGGGCTTGAATACAGGCAATTTGTACTTTGAAAAGGTTGTAGTGGGCGACGAGTACTATTCATTAAACTTAACCGATTTATCAAACGAAATCTATACGACTTATAGGGGAATGTATAGTGGCAATACTGGACTTACCAAGACTTCGCCAATTTTAGTTGAAAATGGTACAAACTTCCTAAATATTAATGACAATGCATCAAATTACTTGTATTACTTGCAACTTGCGAACGTTACATTCTCGGGTGCTAGCCTATATGGTGATAACCAAATTGCTACATTACAAGGCTTCTACAATGCAGGCGGTAACTCAATCAGTCTAGCAAGATTGTTTAACGACAATTTAGCCGATGTTACGACCGCAAATTATGGTTTGTTTGGCGAACTGGTTGACTCTACGCAACCTACAGTTGTAACTGGACTTGTACTATATGAAGTAAATATCCGTGCTGACTTAGGCGCAAATGCGCAAAACTTTGGTCTAATTGCGGGTAAAACGGATACAAACTCTATAATTGCTAATTCTTATGTATATGCTGACATTACTTTGGGGGCGGATAGCAATGTAAATATCGGTGGATTAGTTGGCGATAACTCAGGTTTGATTATCGGTAGCGGGGTTGATTTGAATATTACTATCAATGGTACTGGTACGGTAAACTTTGGTGGACTAGCAGGTAAATCAGCAAGGACTAACGGCTTATATACCTTTATAGACGACTTTGCAATAGGTCGCGCCGAAATTTACAATCCTAGCACAACTGCGGGTGGTCTGGTAGGCGATAACTCAGGTTCAGCACTTTACGCTAGAAATACTTATACCGCTATGGAACTTAATAACTACTCAAATGGCACACCTACACTGAATGCCGTTGCGGGTGCATTAAATAGCGGTAACACACATAACGATAACGGAATTTACTATGAAACTTCAAGCGTAGCAAATCAACCGAACAGTTCCTACTGGCAGGTGTTTGATTACACAGAGCAAAGGAATGAAACAGAAACAATGAGTCTAAGTAGTGCCTTTGTTACAAATTCAATGCGTAATTATAGTTTGCCATACTTGTCATGGCTAGAAGGTTTAACCTACACTGTACGTAACACTGGTAATGGTGCTAGCAGTAGCAATCCATTCCTAATCAATACGGCGGCGCAGTTGAAATGGGCGCTAGGTGGCACAAGTAGCGTAATTCATTATAGTTTACTAAATGACATTGATGCTAGTTTACTAGGCAACTACTCTGCGCAAAACTTTGCTGGTAACCTAAATGGTAACGGAAAATATATCTTAAACTTAAGTTCTACACTTATTAGTACACTAAGCGGAAGTGTGAGCGCGCTAGGTTTTGAAGATGTACTTACCACAGGTAATATCTTAGCAAATTCAGTTACAGGTAGCGCTAGCCAAATTTACATCAAGTCCGCTCAAGGTTCGGTAATAGGTAGTGGCAATATTGATAACTCATTATCAAATGGAGCAACTTTTGTGGCAACTGCTACAAACTGCTTTAACTCAAACATTACCGATGAACAATTTGTAAACCTTGATAAAGACATTTGGGTATATGATGGCAGTGGTTATACTTTGAGAGCCTTTGTGGAGAACTTAGGCGACAACGCAGATAGCACTTCATTAATAATTGCAGGCAGTGTAATCACAATCAATAACCTAACAGATTTAGAAAATGCAATCGCTTACATTTCGGCATACTCAGGCACTTATACCTTAAACTTTGTAGGTATCACAGATATTGACTTGCAAAATAGAGTGTTCTATATACCTACAAACTCTACTGTCAACATTACAGGTTTGACAACTATAAGAAACGGTGTGATTGTACGCGATAGCACAAATAACTTCTTTGCAAATACAGCAAACTCAATTAACACAATCGTAAATTGTGGAATAATTGTAGATAATGCAACTTCGGGCATCTTCGGCGAAACTTCAGCACGTTATACAAATAGTACTGTAACTATTAGCGACAGCGTGATTATTGTGGGCGATAACAGTACAGCCGTAGTGTTTAATAGTATTGAAAATGGTGCAATTACTATTAACTTAAGCAATTTGCGTATTTATAGTAATACAAATAAACCTGTGTACTTACTAGCAAACACCGCACAAAACGGCGCTGCAATTACCACAAATATTACAAATATTACAGCATACAATTGTGAGTTAGATTATTTGCTTAATACTCTTTCGGGCGAAGTCGCATTTACGACTAGCAGTGCTAATCTAGATTACGGAATTGTGGAAAGCAATGCAGGGGTATTGACTGTAAACCTTACAAGTACTAATACAAGTACACTTCCACTAATTGCTACAAACAATAACCAAATTACAATTAATGTAAACGGTGGCACTATTGCGTCAAATCTAATCACAACAAATAATGGCACAGCAACTATTACTTTGACTAATGCTACAGTTAATACATATGTTGTAGATACAAACAGTACAAATGCTACTTTAACAATAACTGCTACGAATTCAAGCCTAAATAATAATGCATTAGTAAACAATAATGCTGGTACCTTAAATCTAAATGTTGACGGTCTAGATATCACGGGTAGCGGTACTGGTAGCCTTGTAAATCAAAACAACGGAAGTATTACAGCAGACGTACAAAACTTAACTTTTGCTGGCTTTGACACAGTGGCAACTGTTGCAAATACTTCAAGCGGTAATATTGATTTAACGGTTAATAGTGCGTTAACTCTCAATGCTACAAACTCTGCAGGTGTTGCGGTAAATTGTACAAGCGGACAAATTACAGTTACACTTAATGCAAACATTGCTGTTACTGGGACAACGGCGGGAGCCATAGTTTTGAATGGACAGGCAAGCGGCATTACAGTAACTGATAATGGATACGTAATTACAGTAAATGACGAGCAAATTTATCCTACACCGCCCGAACCTGAACCTGAACCCGAACCTGAACCCGAGCCAGGTGGCGAAACTGGTGGCGAAACAGGGGGAGATACGGGCGAAGTAGTTACTCCATAAAAGATAAAACTCTCTAAAAGCAAAAACTTATAAAATTCATTTTATGAGCAATGCTAAAAAGAGAGTTTTATTTTTTTGTTTTAGAAATAATAAAACATACTTAAATTATTAGACTAAAAAAGTTTTATATGCTAAAATACATCTATAAGGTTTGGTTTAAAAAATGGAAAATAAACTATATAAAATAAACTTAACAGAAAGGGAAATAAAAGTTATTAAGTATTGTTATGACAAGGCAAACAAGACTTTTAAGTATGAAATTCAAGGCAACGAAATTTTATTACCAAATTGTCCTGAATTAGCAATGGATGAAATTATAAATGTTTTGACAAGTGTGTACTTTGCTGATAAAAAAAGTAATATAAAGAGTACAGATGCAATTAATGAATTAATAAATAAACTTTTTCAACTTTCAAATGAATATGTAGAAGGTTTTGATTTTAATCAATATTTAAATTCTGCCTCAACGGATAAAAAAGATATTAAATAGAATGCTTTTTAGAAATAGATTTAGAAGAAAAAAGAAAAAGTTTGTATAAAAAAATGAACTAATTTTTAAAGTACGGAACTATAAAAGTTTATTTTTATTTGTATAAATATTAAAATTTTAGCAATTTTCATATTAATTTTTTAAAAATTAGATTAAATATAAAGCGTTCATTTTTAATAAAAAAGATTATAAAAACGTTATTTTTTAGCAAAAAACCATAAAAAATAGCGTTTTTTTATTAAAAAAAGCAAAAAACTTAAAATTTTTTCAAAAAAAGTATTGACAATAGCAAAATTAAAGAATATACTCCCGCCGAAAAATGCAAAAGGAGGAAGGGAAGTGAAGGTATTTGCATTTTTGCTAGGTTGTGCTTTGTTGCTGATTACGTTTTTGTGGCCGTTTTGGGTTTATCCGTTTGGTTCATATTCGGGAAGTGTGGGCAGTGCGGACATCTCAATCAATTTCCACTTTGACGGAACGTATGAGACTAATCTAGACGAAATCGCTGGGGTACAAGTAGGGCTAAGTGGACAAGGTTATTATACTATCAAAGATTCAAAAATCTATGTTAGTTCACATTCAGATTTTGCAATCTCAGATGCGATACAAATCGGCGAAGTAGAGAATTTCTTTACAGTAAAACTTATAGCAACAGAAGTAACAATGTATAGCAAAGTCGGTATAATTCTAACAGTGGTTTATGGTTTGTTAGCGTTAGGTGGCTTCATTGCTATGGTAGTGAGTGGTACTAGAAAAAGCCAGTCAGAATCTAAATAAAGATATATTATATAGTTTACTTTTTTTAAACTTATGTTTATTAGATAGTAAATTAATAATATATCTTTTTTACTTTAAATTAATTAAATTTTTGGTACGCCTAGAAGGAGTTGAACCCTCATTTAAAGTTCCGGAAACTTTCGTGCTATCCGTTACACTATAGGCGCATAGATAAATTTATTATATAATTAAATATAAAAAATTGCAAGTGTATTTTTTATAACTACAAAAAATTAGACGCTTATTGCATGCAATTTTTATTGTGATTTGTTTTTAACAATATTTTGCCTATTAAATTGATATTACTTTCTTTATGATATATTTATAGCAAATTTTGTTGTTTATATTTTGCTTTTAATTATTTTTTATGGTTTTAAAATTCTTAATTAATTATGTATATTTTAAAGCAGTTTCATATAAAAGGACGCAATTTTTGTACTAAAATTGTGATTTTAAACTTTTTAATAAAAAATAAAACACTTTTGCAAGTGTTTTATCCTAATATTAAAAAATCTATTTTAACCCCGTACTACCAAACCCGCCGTCTTGTCTATCGGTCGTATCAATTTGTGTAGTTTCTACAATATCGCAAGTATAGAAAGGGCAGACAACAAGTTGCGCAACTTTTTGCCCCTTTTCTACGTGATAGTCAGTTTTGTTTACATTATTTAAAATAACACAAATTTCACCACGATAGTTAGTGTCAATTGTGCCAGGTGAATTCAATACTTGCAAACCATATTTTAGCGCAAGCCCACTCTTAGAACGGACTTGTCCTTCCGTGTTCGGTGGAAGAATTGCACAAATACCCGTATGCACGAGTTTATAACTCTGTGCTGGAATAGTGATATCTTCATCGCTGAATAAATCCATACCAGAATCAGTAGGGTGAGCATATTCAGGTATTCTCGCCGTAGGCGTTAGTTTAACAAATTTAATTTCCATAATTTTTTCCTTTTGTAATTATAAAACTATTCGCAAAATTTAATTTTTAAAATGCATAGTATATGCATAATACCTGCATAGTACTGCTATTTTTATTGTAAATTTGCGTATTTTTTAAAAAATTGATGTTTTTTATTAATTATCGGTAAATAGATTTATTTTTAATACTATTGTTTAGTTTGTAGAGATTAGAAGCAGATAATTAAACCTTTTTCTTGTGCATAAAAACTAGTTAGCCCGTGCATTTGTTTTATTATAATTTCTTTAAAATTACATACTGGAGTAACTAATTCCTTAATTTTTTCTGCATCTTCAAGATTATTGCAGTGGGTGATAATTAATTTTCTATCCGAGAAATTGTCACACCTTTTTTGCATAAGTTCAACTAATTTTTTATATGCATTTAATGAACCAATACACTTATGTACAATATCAATCGTACCTTCAGGTGAAGCGGAACATATTGGTTTAATCACCAAAGTTTTTGCCATAAACCCTGCGAATTTACTCATACGCCCGTTTGCTACTAAATTGTCAAAACGGTGTAAAATAAAGAATAAGTGTCTAGTCTTTATAAATTCTTCTACTTTTTCCACAATTTCTTTGAATTCTAGGTTTTCTCTAATTAACCTTACAATTTCGTCAACTACCAACTCCATAAAACCCGAAGTAGATTTTGTGTCAAATACATAAATATTGTCTTTGTTCTTTGCCATTTGTTGTGCTACAACTGCACTATTGTATGTCCCTGATAATTTGCTAGTCATTGTAACTACAAAAGTATAATCTGCTTGCTCGTATTTTTCCAGCCATGATTCAGGACTAGGGCAGGACGAACGCATTTTTTCCTTGCAAGCGTTCATTTTCTTTACCATTTCGGCAGTATCAAGTTTTTCATCATCTATAAATTCTTCGTTACCTATATAAATAGTGAGTGGAACTATGCCAAAACCTATGTCGCTGTTTTTCAAGTAGTCAAAATCAATATCTGCACTACTATCAACTAAAATTTGAAATTTCATTTTATCATCTCCTTAAAGATAGCATCTAAACCAGCAATGCTATACTTATCAATTTCTTTTAATAAATTAATTTTCTTTTTGTTAGTTACATTCATTTCCAAAACTTGTGAGTACATTGTTACGTTGCTAGCGATTATTAAACTAGAAAGTGTCAAAAAATCTTTCGGCAAAACGGTATTTCCTAAATTTAGAAAAACTTTACGCTTAAAATCTAAAATATTATTTGCAATATCCTGTACACGTTCATCATATTCATTGCCTATATAATGGTCATGTAAAACTATACATTTATCCGCGTTTTTTATCATGAAAGGATAATATTCGTTTTGAAACCACATCTCAATATTAGTATTTTGCTCGTTTAATTGTCGTTTTGCTAGTAGAATTGTTCTTTTGGATAAAATATCATGTAACTCCTCTAAGAATTCATCGGTTATAATGTTTTCGTAAATTTCAGATTTGCTTTTGTAATATTTGTAGATATTGCCTACAGAAATATCACAAGCCTGTGCGATGTCTTTTATGCTTGTTTCCATATAGCCTTTATTTTTGAATAACGCAAGACTTTTCCGCAAAATATTCTCTCGTATTGCGTCCTTTTTACATTGTGCCATAAGACTCCTAATTGCTCAAAAATGAATTTACGTTCACTATTATATAAATATATATGCATATTGTCAAATTAAATGCAACAATTTTTAAATTTAAACTTTAAATAAATAAATGTGTAATATTTTTTGAAAATTTTGTAGAATGTGTTATAATATTTATGTTTAAATTAAAAATTGATAGAAATTATTTGTGAATAAATAAAAAGAGTATTTAAAAGCAAATAAACCGCACCCCCAAATTATTAATGGGAATTTTAATTTGTATAAAAGAAAATTATTATTTTTAATATTTTTAGTTTAAGTTTATAGGGAAGTTATTAGTTTGAATTTATAATTGGGCTTTTAACAACTTATTATAGAGTAATTAACTTATATAATATAATTTAAAAAGGAGAATAGAATGAATTACAAAAAAGAAAACGAAACAAGTTTTACGCTAGGCGCTTTTCCAACAATGGAAATTTTAAAAGCAAGGTCTAATCTCGTTCGCACAATTTATACACATAAAAATTTGAAGCAAAGCGCAGAAATTCAAAATATTTTACAATTAGCGCAAAACTTAAATATTCCAGTTACTGACGGCACTAGACTAATAGAGCGGGTGAGTGGAAAGGAAAATGTTTTTATCATGGCGGAATTTCATAAGTTTAACGACAAAATCACCGCAGGAGACCAAATTGTGCTATATAATCCGTCCGATATGGGCAATGTGGGGACAATTTTGCGTACTTCACTAGGATTCGGTGTGAAAAATATAATTTTTATCAAACCATGCGTAGATGTTTTCAACCCTAAGGTGATTAGAGCGTCAATGGGCGCAATTTTTTCATTGAATATAGTAATGTACGAAAATTTCAATGAATACCTAAAAGAAAATGAAAAAATCAAAAAATATCTATTTATGTTGGACGGTAAACAAACTCTGCAAACTCTTGATTTTGGTAAAGGCGAAAAAGCTTTAATTTTTGGGAATGAAGCAAGCGGTTTGCCTAGCGAAATCAAGCAATACGGCACACCAGTTTTTATAGAACACTCAAACAAAATTGATTCACTAAATCTTGCAATTTCCGTTGCAATCGCCCTATATCAGTTGGCAAAATAAAAATTCACGGCATTTTCCGTGAATTTTTCAATTTTCCTTTGTTGTATAGTTTCTTTTACTCGTTTGAGCAATAGGTTTTTGGTAAAGTCAAATTAATTTATATTCTTATTTTGTTTTATTCTCTTTCTTTTGTTTTGTACTTTTATTTTTATCTAAATCACTTTTTTCGCTTTGTTTCTCGGGCTGGTTATTTTCTTGAATTTGCATTTCCTCTTGATTGTCTAATTTTTGTTCAGTTATTTTTTCAAAATTAACATCTAAAATTTGTTCTTCACTTTGTTTTGCTGGCTCGTTATCTGCTTGTTTTTTAGTTTCTTCTTGATTTTCTACTTTTTCCACACTTTGCAGGGTAGGGGCAGATTCTTGTTGTGCTTGTGTTGTTCGTGTTTTTGCATGTTGCTCTTGCTTTTCCGCTCTTAAATCATTTAATTTTTCTTGCTTTTCTTTCAAATGTTGTTGCAACTGCATTTCGGCTAAATAGTCTCCGTCTAGTTCGGGCATATCAGTTTTATTCCACTTTTTAAAGAAATGCAACCACACTTGCGATACAATTATTGCTAGAATTAAAAGTCCAATGCCTGCGCCATACCATTGTAAAAATATAAAGAATACAATCGCCAAAACAAGCAATACTATCACACTTGATAAACTGCCTATAACTGTTAAAATATAATTGCGTTTTTGCGTTTTTTGCGTTCTTCTTCGCTTCCGTAAATTTGTCCTAGTTTTTCAGTCGCAGCCTTCTTTTTTACTTCGGCAATTTCTGCATCTATATCTCTTTGCTTTTCGGGTTGTTCATCTTTTGTGGCATCATAAAAATTTTTGGGATTTTTTTGCATAATCTCTCCTTAATCATAATTTCACGTACAAACTATGCGCAAAATTTTATGTTATCTAATTTTCTCGGCTAATCTGTCTAGCAATTCTAAATTTTTGGTTTCTACAAACTTAGGTAAAGTCTCTTCTTCGTAAAACCAGTTTTTTGTGTCTAAATTATCTGTAATTTTATTTAAATCTAATTTGAAATAGGTTGCTTCGCAAGTCGCCAAAACTTCACCGTCAAGTGTTTCTAGGTAGCCCACACCCTTAAACAATCTACTGTTCTCTTTTACAAGTTTACCAAATGCTTGCAAAGTTTCATTTAGCGGGGTAGGTTTTAAGAAACGGACGGTAATTTCGCCCGTAACACCCCATTGATTAGGGGCTTTTATCATTACCGCACGCCCGATTGCTTCGTCTAGTAGGGCGGTAATCATTCCGCCGTGCATACGACCAGGGAAACTTTGATGTAAATCTTTATTTTTAAAAATAGCATATATATTATTATTTTCTAATTCGTAAAACTTTGTGTGTAGTGACGAATCACTATGTAAGCCACAAACAATGCATTCTTGCGTATTATTTTGCTTTTTTAAGATTTTTAGTTGCATTTTTAGACTCCTTTTAAACAATTTTAACACTTTGCCCATTTTTAAACAACATTTTAATAATTTAAAATAAAATTTAACAATTTTACATTTTTTGTTCAAATTTGTTGATAATTATTGTAATATATGATAAAATATTACGTACACTAATTAATAAAGGAGTTTATTTATGTTTTGTAAAAATTGTGGACAACAAGTAGAAGACAATGTTGAGTCTTGTCCAAACTGTGGTGCAAAAGTAAAAGAAGATACATTTGCACAAAACACACAGACTTACACAAACCAAAACCAACCTATGCAACAGCCAGTACAAAAAGGTACTAATGGTTTTGCTATTGCGGGCTTTATTTTTGCGTTGCTAGGTGGCTTGTTAGGTTTAATTTTCTCTATTATAGGTTTAGTACAGGCTAAGAAGGAAAATTCTCCTAAAGGTCTAGCAATTGCGGGACTTGTTATTTCTTGCATTTGGATAGTAATTTATATTTTCTACTTTGCATTGTTTAGCGCTCTATTAGACCCACTAAGTAATTATTAAGAGACAAAGGAATTACTAAATGTATTGTAAAAATTGCGGTAAAGAATTAAAAGAAGATGACGCATTTTGTTCAAGTTGTGGTACAGCAGTAAACGGTTCATCGAATAATGATGAAAATGCAAGCCAAAAAACTGCAGATTATTATACAAACCAAATTTATAACGAACCAAACAGAAATACCAACAAATCAAGTTTTAACACTTTTAGTATAGTTGGTTTTGTGTTAGCGTTTTTTAGCGGAATTTTAGGTTTGATATTCTCAATATTAGGCTACAATCAAGCAAAAAGGGAAGGCACTCCTACGGGGCTAGCCCTTGCAGGAATTATTATTTCTATAATTACAATTATTTTAGCAATTGTGTTAGTAATTGTGTTTATGAATGCTCTATATTATTATATAGCGACAAATCCTGATTTTTACGTATAGTTTATACAATTTTTGATTAAATTTATTTAAAAATAAACATCTAAAATTGAAAAACAAGCAAAAATACACTTTCTGTTTGAAAGTGTATTTTTTGCTATTATAAAAAAGATATAAAAGATAAAATAGTCTAAATTAATTATTTATAAAAGTATCCAACAATAAAATCAAGACTTATAAGTTGTAAGATAATCAATGTTAGTTATTAAAATTTTAAGATAAGAACATACAAAAGTTTTTCTTTTTCATTCTTTATTTCTAATTTAAATTTTATAAATAAATTTGTAAATTTCCGCCCCCGATAGTGGTGTAATTATATTGTTAAATACTTTTATTAATTTGTACCAAATTTGTAAATTTTGAATTAAAAATATTTTATAAATAAAAACCCCCTAGATAGGGGGTGATGCACCTAAAATTACTCAGCAGGTGCTGCTTGCAAAGCCTTTTCGTACTCAGCAAGGATAAGTTCTTTAATTTGCTCTCTTGTTTCTGTGTTGAGAGGGTGAACAATGTCCTTGTAGTTTCCTTCTGGAGTTTTACGGCTAGGCATTGCGATAAACAAACCTTGGTTGCCGTCAATAACTTTGATGTCGTGCACAGCGAAACAATCGTCAATAG
>CALWTE010000028.1 GCA_944384375.1 uncultured Clostridia bacterium
GGTGCCCAAAGTCGCTGAGCTAACCCGCAAGGGAGGCAGGTGCCTAAGGCAAAACCAATGACTGGGGTGAAGTCGTAACAAGGTAGCCGTACCGGAAGGTGCGGCTGGATCACCTCCTTTTAAGGAAACGGTTAAGAGCCGTAATCCAAGTCGACTTCGCAGTTTTGCACTTTGTGCAAATTGCGATGGTGTTCATAGCAGTTTGACTGCTCGCGCAAAGTGACGCTTTGCAAACATACAAGATAGGAAAACTTTATTAACTATTCAGTTATCAAGATAATTTGAGATGAGATTAATCATTAGATTAGTCTCATTTTTTTGTTATAAAAAACCACGGGACTATCTCGTGGATTTTTTGTTTATTGCAGTAAAATTAAATAATTTATTCAATATACCACAAAATATATTTAGAATAATGTCAACAAAATAAAACACACGCAAAAAATGAACTGTACAAAAAATAAATAGTTTTGAGAGCATTTTTTATTTACTTACGTTGTGTATTTTGATATGGCATTTTTTTATTACTTTAGTATTTTTAGGTTTTAAACTTGACAAATTATGTTAAAACTATATATAATCTAAATATGACAAATCAAGAAGTTTTAGAATTAATAGATGTAAACCCTGTTTTACAACAACAAATTATAGATAGTATTCCTAATAATTTGGACGAAACGAGTAAAGCACTGTTTTTATATACAAAATTATGTTCCGTTTTGGATTATGACGATTTGTTTTGGGCATCAGAACAGCAAGGTCCTGCGCAAGAAAGACACGCAGACCCTGAATTTATAAAATACGTGACAAGTCAAAATCCATATGTAGTTTGTTACGATTTTAATATTATCTGTGCAAAACTTATGGAAAAGATAGGAGCAAAAGTAGAATTTCGTCACGGTCAAGATAATATTAAGTATGGCAGTGGACATACAGATTTATATTTAGTAATTACTCAAAATAACAACTTGCCAAGTGAACTACAAATAGGTGATTCAATTAGATTATTAGGTTATAGCGACATGAATAACATAAAAGTTGACGGTAATGTTTCACCTGCATTGCAAAAAAGAGAAAATGAGAAGCCTAAAGACTATAGGTCTAGAACTAAACAGTTTGAAAATTTAGTGTTAGCTATTACAAAAGAAGTCTTAAAGCAAGACGATTTAGAAAAGAAACGTCAAGCAGAAAAAATTTATAATAAAGAAAATGTAGAACAACTTGTGCAAGAATATACTAAATTTTCAACTCAAAATAATATGAAATTAGAAGAAATAGAAAAATTTAATTTGCTTTTTGAACAATTTGGAAAAATTGATTTAAGAGAATTGCCAGCACTGCTCTATGCAAAGCAGATGTTTTCAAATATTACTCAAGATTTAGAAGATAAAGATAAATATAGATTTACTGTTATAAAAGAAAAACAAGGTCCCGAATCTTACACACTGGCTGCTATTATGTCTAGTAAGGGCGAAAATAGTAATTATTATTTAAAAATTGACCCGCCGCACGACTTAAAAGAAATATCTCACGAACAATTGCAAAACGATTTTTTAACAGGTAACTTAGATTATATGAATGCATATTTTTCGCCAAAAGTAATTATTCCCGATATTCAAAGCCCATTTTTAGACGAAAAAATACAACAAATGTTTCCTATGGAAGAAGTAAATGCGTGGATGAATGACGGCTTTGATATTGAGAATGATATGCGCTTTCATAATTCATACGGTGTGGAGTATGCAAAATATATAAAATTTCGTAGAGGGCAACAAATAAAATTAAATAATCAATCTACACAAACAAGACGAGAATATTATAATTTAGAACAATCAAATAATAAAACTCAGCAAAAAACCAACACTCAGGAGAGCGAATATGAAAAAGTATATTGATAGATGCGATGAGAAATTAAAAGAAGCAAAAAAAGTAGGGGACAAGACAAAAATTGAAAAATTAAAAATTGTTAGAAAAATTTTAGAGCAAGAAGACGCTTTTATGTATATGTCTATGGATACGGCGTTCCAAATTTTTAATGATTTAGGCTACACAATAGACGAGGCAAAGGCGGAGTATCTATCAGCCACCGCTTTTAAATCTAACTAATTACAAAGGACTAATCAAATTTTGGTTAGTCTTTTTTTGTAGTTTAAGAAAAATATTAAAACTTTAAAAAATTTATTGAAATAAGAAAAGGAAATTACTTGTTTTTTTGAAATTATCTTCAAGCAAAATATTAAGAAAAATATATTTTAAAGTGGTTGCCTAAATTTATATGTTGTGTTATAATCTTTGCGATTAAGCAAAGGAGTAAGAAAATGGATAATGTAGAATTACAAAAAGTTTTAGAAAATTACAAAAAGTATAAGGAAAGTGCAAATGACAAAAACAAAGAATTATCAAACGAAGCAGTAGTAATTTTGAGTGCACAATTTGACTGTTTTTCTGCAAGTTTTGATGTAGAAGAATATAGACTAGCGGGTGACTTGATGGCTGAAAGGTTAGCGCAAAATTATTTTAAACAAGATGAAAAGGAGTTGCAAATCTAAAAAACATCTTGTTTTTTTCTTTTTATTCTTGATAAAAAATAATATTTGTGGTAAAGTAATAACTATGAACAATTTAGAAGTTTTAGAATCAGTAAAAGTTAACCCCGCGTTGCAAAATTACATTTTGAGCGATATTCCAAAAGAATATAATAAATTCCAGCAGGCTATTTATGTCTATGCAAAACTTTGCTCTGTCTTGAATTATGATAGCGGTTTTTTGGCATCGGAACATGAAGGTCCACTCTTAAAAATGCACGAAAATCCTAAATATCTAGAAACCGTAGATTTGCAAAATACTGATATTGTATGTTTTGAATTTAACATTTTGTGTATGAATTTGCTAAATAAAATAGGTATAAAGAGCGGCTTTTACGAAGGAAATGATAAAAAATCATACGGCACGCACTCCGACATATATTTTTTTGTCCCCGAAGTTCAAGGAAAATTACCAGACGACTTGCAAGCAGGCGAAAAAGTTGCGTTTAAAGGTTACGCTGATGTTACAAATTTTAAAGTAGATGGCAAAATCTCCCTTTATCCAGTTGATTTTAGGCGCAAACGCGACGCTTTGCCCGAATATGTTGCAAAAATTGTGGAAACAGTAAAACAGCAAGTAGATTTAGAACGGCAACAACAAAGACAAGAAATGTTTAATCGCGAGAAAGTGCTTGAATTAGAGAAAAAATACAAGAAATTTGCTGATACAAATAAGGTTTTACTAAGTGATAAGGAAAAAATAGACATTTTTCTTGAACAAATTAATAAAATTGATTTAGGCAAACTCGCTGCCCTAAAATATGGAGTGAAACTATTTAAAAACATTCAACAAGATTTAGTAGAACCAAATAGGGCAAAATATACTATAATTAGGGAAAAGCAGGCAGAAGATTTATATAAATTGATAGGGATTTTCTCTTATAACGCTGACGAAAATGTGTTTTATTTAAAAATTGACCCACCACACCAAATGGCAGAACTGACTCAAAAGCAACTGCAAACTAGTTTTGATAGTGGGAAATATGATTATTTGTCAGATTACTTTTCTGCAACCGCTATTATTCCAAAAATACAAAGCAAATTTATAGACGATTTGTTAAAAGATATTAATTTCGTTAATCTTTTCGTCGTTGGTGCATTGCAAGTAACAAATGAAAATTCTTCTTCGCCCTTTGTTGAGTATTACAATTTCGTAAAAGAAAGAGAATTTGAGTCGGAGCAGAACAACACTATACCTACAAAAGAGAAGTATGAGTCTTTCAGTCAAGAAAATGCCGAACAACAAAATTCAAATCAAGAAGAACTAATAAGGTAACAAAAAATAAACATTATTATTAAAGACGTTTAAAAATATATAACTAAACTAATTGAAACAACTTTGCTTAAAATAAAAAATCACAAAAGTTAGATTTTTTGGGTAAATTTTAAAAGTATGGTTGTTTTTCTTTTGTTGAATTTTTATTACATTATTGACATTTTTTCTTAATGTGTTATAATTCACTTGAATAAACATAAAGGAACGGAAAAAATGCAAAGAAATTATACTATTGCGTGCGATGTAGAAGGCACTTTGATTGACAGAAACGGAAATTTAGATGTTCGCGTTTTGCCTTTATTTGAAAAGGCAGATTTGGATAGAACTAGATTTATTTTTGCGACAGGTGGTTCAGCAAGAGTGGCACAGTTTGCGCTGGACGAAATTAATAAAAATTTAGAGCGACCAATAAAGGCTTATATCACGGCAAATTGTGGTAGCCGAATTTATAGCCCTGATGGACGCCTTATTCAAAACAAGACGATTGCACCACATGACGTGCTAAATATTGCAAAATCTATGCGCAAAGTTGATTCTGAAAGTTTGATTTTTTATGTCGTAGGTAACAAATACTATTTAGAAAATCAAGATGATGTGTTTATTGAAAATCAAATACGCGCAACGAAGAATTCTTTTATAATCTATAAATTAAAAAAGGAAGAGCGACAAAAGGGCGAGGCATCTGGTGTTGAATTTTTATCTTGTCCAAAGCAATTTAGATTGGCTGATATTTCTCAATTACAACAAGAAGCACAAGATGGTGTAAACGCTATTTATATTGTACCAACATGTTATACAACAACAAGGAAAAACCAAATTGCCGAATCTGTAAAGACTGCTGCTAGAGATTATCCTAACTATGACGGTAGAATGGTTTCAGTTTTTGCTGCAAGCAAGGAAGAGGCTTTAGCAGAAATATTAAACATAGAATATAACAATCCTAAATATGTAGATGACATTAGTCAAGTTGTCTTTTTGGGCGATGGAATAAACGATTTAGAGTTGTTATCTACGTGTAATTTAAGCGTTGCCCGTGGTGAGCGAGCAAGAGAAAAGGCTAAAAGAACTGCAAAATTTAGAATTAACGACTTAGACCAATTCGCAACTAATCTATACGAAAAAGGCAAGTACGATAGAATAATTTACGGCGAAGAAAGGGAATTAGATATCGTGGCTAATTCTTCTGAAATGTGTCAAAATTAGAGGGCGAATTTTATTTGAATACTTAAATACTATAAACATCTCATAATCAGTGGGTTATAGAGATGTTTTTGTATTTATAAGTATCATTTTTATAATCATAAACTTTTGTTATTTGTAAAAATTAAGAGTTTAAGAAATAAGATGATAAAAAAATTAGGGTTTAGCTAAAAAAATTTTCATTTTTTTATTGACTTAATTAAATAAATGTGATAAACTCACTTTACTGTTAGTCTGGGTAGAAGCTCAAAGTTACCGAAAAATAGCAGACATTTTGCGGACAATTTGGGCAGACAAGTGACACAAAAGTGTTGCGTCCAAGCGGTAAAAATTTATTTTTTATTTTTTGACTTGCAGTACGACACACACGGATGCGTATTCTCGTATGCGTGGGTACATTAAATATACAGAGTTGGGCTAAAGTAAAAATTTTGCCTAATTTTATTTATTTAATAATCCCAAACGGTCGGGCGAAACATCGTGTTGTGGATAAGCAGCCTTCTTACTGCTTTTCGTAAAGCTTGGTTTAGTTTAATCTTGGAGGAGAGTACAATGAGTACACAAAAAATCAGAATTAAGTTAAAGTCTTTTGACCACCGCTTAATTGATGAGGCTGCCGCTCGCATTGTTGAAGCAGCCAAAAAGTCTGGATGTAAAATTTCTGGACCAATCCCTTTGCCAACTGACAAAGAGATTATTACTATTCTTCGTTCAACTTTTATTAAGAAGGATAGTCGTGAGCAATTTGAATTGCGCACACACAAACGCTTGATTGATATCTTCAGCGCAAACAGCAAGACAGTTGATATTTTATCTAAACTTGACTTGCCTGCAGGCGTTGATATCAATATCAAACTCTAGGTAAACAACAATTAAGGAGATTTTAAGTTATGAACAAAGCAATTTTAGGTAAGAAACTTGGTATGACACAAGTTTTTGCTACCAATGGTTTGGTAATCCCTGTAACCGTTGTTGAAGCTGAGCCTAACGTTATCGTTCAAATAAAGAACGAAGACAAAGACGGTTACAATGCGATTGTTGTTGCCTATGGTAGTATCAAAAAAGATTTAGTAAACAAGCCACGTGCTGGTACGTTTGCTAAGGCTAATGTAGAGCCAAAACGCATTTTGCGTGAATTCCGTATGGATTCAATTGACAGCTATGCTGTTGGACAAGAAATTAAGTGTGATGTTTTCGCCGAGGGTGAAAAGGTTGATGTAATCGGTACTAGCAAAGGACACGGTTTTACTGGTCTTATTAAACGCTGGAACATGTCTCATCAAGACAACACCCACGGTGGTAACAAAGTACACCGTCACCAATCACTAGGTAGTGGTCCAGGAATTGCTAAAGTATTTAAAGGCAAGAAGATGGCTGGTCGCTATGGTGGTGTCCGTACAACAGTACAAAACCTTGAGGTCGTAAGGGTTGACAGTAGTAGAAATTTAATTTTGGTTAAGGGTGCGATTCCAGGACCACGCAACGGTGTGGTAATGGTTAGAAACGCAGTTAAAGCCTAAGGATAAGGAGGAAAGACAATGCCTACAACAAAAGTTTATAATTTGCAAGCAGTAGAAGTTGGTAACATCAAACTAGACGATGCTGTGTTTAAGGCTGAATACAATGAGCCTCTTATTCATCAGGTAGTCGTTGCGTATCTTAATAACCAACGCCAAGGTACAAAAGCAAATCTTACTCGTAGTGAAGTAAGAGGTAGAGCAAAGAAACCTTGGAGACAAAAAGGTACAGGTCACGCACGTCAAGGTAGTCGTCGTGGTCCACAATGGACAAAAGGTGGTCTTGCTTTTGCGCTAAAACCACGTGATTTTAGTCAAAAGGTAAACAAGACTGCAAAACGCGTTGCCTTCTGTAGTGCAATCAGTCAAAAGATTGCAAACGGTGACGTTTTCGTGGTTGAAAACTTTGATTTATCAGACCACAAAACAAAATCAATGAAGGCAGTTTTAGATGCGTTTAAGTGCGGTAAATCAGTGCTTATTGTGCTTGATAAACCAAACGAAAACGTTATGATGGCTAGTTCAAACCTTAACAAGGTTTTGGTAGAGAACTTTAGTTTGATTAACGTTTACCAAATTGTTTGTGCCGATAAGATTCTTATCACAAAACAGGCAATCAAATCTATAGAGGAGGCTTATACTGAATAATGGAAGCAAATAAAATTATTATTAAACCGCTTATGTCAGAAAAAAGTTATGCCGATATAGCAAAAAAGAGATACTGGTTTGTGGTTGACAAAGCGGCTACAAAAACTCAAATTAAACAAGCAGTGGAAGAATTGTTCGGAGTGAGCGTTGACTCTGTACACACAAGCATCACTGCACAAAAACCTAAAAAGAGACAAGGAAGAACAGCAGGCTATACTCAATCTCGCAAAAAAGCAATCGTTACTTTGAAAGCAGATAGCAAGCCAATCGCGTTCTTTGAGAGTCTGTCTTAATAGCACGGAGGTAAAAGAATATGGCAGTTAAAAGATTTAGACCAATTACGCCTACATTGCGTGGTACGGTTCGTCCTACTTTTGAAGAGTTGACTACAAACACTCCTGAAAAGTCTTTGCTAGAACCAATGAAGAAACACGCAGGTCGTAATATGTACGGTCGTATTACCGTGCGTCATCAAGGTGGCGGTACTAAACGCAAGTATCGTGTGATTGATTTCAAAAGGAATAAAGATGACATTCCTGCAACTGTAAAATCTATTGAGTATGACCCAAACCGTAGCGCCTACATTGCATTGTTACAATATGCAGACGGCGAAAAACGTTATATCCTAGCACCTTTGGGCTTGACTGTTGGACAAGTTGTTACAAGTGGCCCTAAGAGTGAAATCAAAGTTGGTAACGCTATGGCTATGGCTGATATGCCAGTAGGTACAGTTATTCACAACATTGAAATGCAACCAGGCAAAGGTGGACAAATGGCACGTAGTGCTGGTGAAGCTGCTCGTTTGGTAGCAAAAGAAGGAAGTAGAGCGACGCTTAAACTTCCTAGCGGCGAAATGCGTATGGTTTCAGCAAAATGCCGTGCAACTATCGGTCAAATAGGTAACGTTGACCACGAGTTGGTTAAATGGGGTAAGGCTGGTAACACACGTTACCGTGGAATTAGACCAACTGTACGTGGTAGTGTTATGAACCCTGTTGACCACCCACACGGTGGTGGTGAGTCTAAGGCTCCAATCGGTTTGCCAGGCCCACGTACCCCTTGGGGTAAACCTGCTCTTGGTAAGAAGACACGTAACAAGAAGAAACCAAGTACAAGTATGATTTTAAAAAGAGTTAATTAGGAGTAAAGCATTATGAGTAGAAGTTTAAAGAAAATGCCGTATGTAGAACCGCGTTTGATGGCTCGTGTACAAGAACTTAATGCTAAGAATGAGAAGAAACCTCTCAAGACTTGGTCTAGGTCTAGTACTATCTACCCAGATTTCGTAGGGCACACAATCGCTGTACATAACGGCCGTAAGCACATTCCCGTTTACTGCTCTGCAGAAATGGTAGGTCACAAACTCGGTGAGTTTGCTCCAACAAGAACATTTAAAGGTCATAGTGGCTCAAAAGTCGCTGATAAGAAATAATTGAGAGGTAATTTTTATGGCAAAG
>CALWTE010000029.1 GCA_944384375.1 uncultured Clostridia bacterium
ATCATCTTGGTTAGATTATAAACATTTCAAAATTAAAAGTCAAACAAATATTAGGCTTTTTATAAAAAAAATGTAGAAATTTATAATTTTTTTGTACATCTTTTGTGCATTTTGCACAAATAAAGGGAATTATGTACTATTTTGCAAGCAATTTTTATTAAATTTTAACCTAAAGCCCCAAAAAATAAATACAAATCTAGCAATGTCGTTTAAGCAAAATTATAGTTGCCCATCTATTAATAAAGCCCATATCATTATATAAATAAAATCTTTTGCCCTACCAAAATAGCTAAAAATTATCTTTAATTTTTGATATTTTGGGTTAAGAATTTGGGTTTAATGGGTTAAACTTTTGCCCAGCATTTTTAACCCATATTTTTATGTTTTAAGTTAATAATTTTTTATGTCTTTTACTTTAATTTCCACTCCCCACAATGCCCTCTTTAATCAGCCATAAATAAAACTCTTTATCTAAATATCAACTATCATAAGCCTTTACAATTTGCAAATACCCTTAATAAAAACTTTGCATAAAAAACAAGTTTATAGTTTAGGTATACCTTATTAAATATAACTACAACTTATTAAATAATAGTGAGTTGCAGTAATCATTTGCAAACAAAGTAAATTCTCCTATAAATAAACTAAATTTTGTTTGGGTTGTCAAATGCAAATATTGAAACAAAAAACAAAAAGAAAAAAGGAGAAAAAAATTATGCAAAAAGTTTCAAAACAAAGTTTAGCAATGATAGCACTTTCAATTTTGCTTGCAATTTCAATCGCATTGACAATGACATTTGCAGCATTGAGCGCAAACAGAACTGCAACAGGTTCTATTACATTTAGTGGTAATGTTTCAATTACTTATAATGACCTAGCACAAGATGGCACATTTAATCTACAACCAAATTATGGTGACAGCAATTTTACAATACCTGACACAGGTGCTGAATTCAAAATTTCTGGTGATAAAAATGCATATGTTAGAGTTACTGTAACATTAACAGATGCATCAGTTGTAGTTAAGCTTAAAAATTTGACTATAGGCTCAGCTAGTGATGTAGTACCTACAGAAAAAACTTTGAATGGAACTACAACATCTGCAACTTATACAACAACTACAGCAGTTAATACTAGTGGCGCAGGTGTAACTTTCGCTATCGACGATATTATTGAATCTATTACATTTGCTAGTGCAGGTGACTTAACTGACGGACAAATTTCAGTTAAAGTAGAAGCTCAAACAAATGCGCAATTCTAATTTAGTTTACAAAAAAATCATTAGGAGTTTATCCTAGTGATTTTTCTATATTAATTATGAGCCATTATCTTATTGGTTAAGCATAAAAAATAGACTGACAAAAATCAGTCTATTTTCGTAATTCATTTGAGTAAATTTACTAAAAAATAATATGATTTTTGAAAAAATCTTAAGCCATTTGACTTAAGATTTTTATTTATTTTGAAATACAATTAGATAGTTGCATCTGCTTGAGTTTGAGCTGCTTTTACTATCAAAGTAATTTCGATTTTATCACCATCTGATAATGTTGAGAATTTAAGTGCAGTTACTTCAACAAACTGTGATAAATTGTAGGTTGTTTCAGTGTTAACTGCGTCAGCTGTTGTGAAAGTGTCTCCTGCTACAGTAAAACCAGTAGCAGTAGATTTATTCCCAGCAGTAATTGAACCATCTGTTTTATCTGTAACGGTCACTGTTGCTTTTACTTGAATGTAGGCATCATTAGAGCCATCAGCCAAACCAAATGTAACCTTTGCTAATTCAGCATTGATAGCGCTAACAGTCTCACTTTCTGATAATGTACCTGCAGGTGTATATGTGAAAACATATGGATCCTCTGTTGTACCAGTTCCACTAGGACTACCAATTGTACAATTCATTTCAAGTGCTACATTACCACTAAATGTTATTGTACCATTTGCTTGTTTGCTATCGCTCAATGCCGCAAATGTCATTGTCAATGCGATTGAGATTGCAAGCAAAATTGAAAGTGCTATCATTGCTAAACTTTGTTTTGAAACTTTTTGCATAATTTTTTTCTCCTTTTTTTCTTTTCTTTTTTTTGTTTCAATATTTGCAATTGACAACTCAAACAAAATTTAGCTTTTTTATTGGCTTATTTATAGGAGAAAAGTATTTGTTTGCAAACAAGAAAAATAGGCTAATTTTATTAAGCCTATCTATTATAAAAATAAAAAAAATCACTAGGATAAACTCCTAATGATTCTTGTAATTAAGCACTATATGCTCCTGCTGCATTAGCATCAACAGTGATAGTAAATGTAACATCCTCTTCACCATCTAACAAGTTCATATTAACAGTGAATTGAATTAAATCAGACAATTTAACTGATTCACCCTTTGCTATCTTTTCTGCTGTTAAGAATGTAGTGCCAGTCCCACCAGCGAAGTCTGTGCCGGCGGCACTTGCTGATCTAGCCATAGTTACCGTTCCAGATGTAGCGTTATCACCTTGCAATGCAGATACAGTTATTTTCATATAAGCGCTTACACTGCTTGAACTTAATCCAATAGTTGCTGTTTCTGGAATAGTGATGCCATCTGTAGATGCGGTCAAATCAATTTTGTATGTAGCCCCACTATCTTCAGTAGTAAAGCCTGTACCAAATTCGATAGCTACATCACCGCTAAATGAAATTGTACCATTTGCTGTTTTACTGCTCTGCAATGCTGCAAATGTCATTGTCAATGCGATTGAGATTGCAAGCAAAATTGAAAGTGCTATCATTGCTAAACTTTGTTTTGAAACTTTTTGCATAATTTTTTTCTCCTTTTTTTCTTTTTGTTTTTTGTTTCAATATTTGCATTTGACAACCTAAACAAAATCTAGCCTTTTTATCGGCTTATTTATAGGAGAGAATTTACTTTGTTTGCAAATGATTACTGCAACTCACTGTTATTTAATAAGTTGTACCTATGTTTAATAAAACTATAAACTTGTTTTTATGCAAAACTTTTATTAAGAGTCTTTGCAAATTGTAAAGGCTAATGATAGTTGATATTTAGATAGAGAGTTTTATTTATGACTGATTAAAGAGGGCATTGTGGAGAATGAGATTTATAGTAAAAGGCATAAAAAATTACTAACTTAAAACTTAAAAATATGAGTTAAAAATATTGAACAAAAGTTTAACCCATTAAACCCAAATTCTTAACCCAAAATATCAAAAATCAAAATTAATTTTTAGCTAGTTTGGTGGGGGCAAAAGATTTTATTTATAAATGATATGGGCTTTATTAATAGAAGTGCAACTCTAATTTTGCTTAAATGGCATTGCTAGATTAGTATTAATTTTTTATGGCTTTAAGCTAAAATTTAATAAAAATTGCTTGCAAAATAGTACATATTCCCCTTTATTTGTGCAAAATGCACAAAAGATGTACAAAAAAATTATAAATTTCTACATTTTTTTTATAAAAAGCCTAATATTTGTTTGACTTTTAATTTTGAAATGTTTATAATCTAACCAAGATGAT
>CALWTE010000030.1 GCA_944384375.1 uncultured Clostridia bacterium
AGAAAAAAGTGAATAGAAACACTACTCACTCTCTCTAATCAACAAAAAACCGATTAAAATTAACCAATCTAGGAACCCCGACTGGTGAGAAGTGAGTACTTCTTCTTTGTTATGTGCTATTATATTAGCAAAAAAATGCAAAAATGTCAAGAGATTGAAGAAAAGTTTTTTAGTAAAGGACTAGAAATAATTAATTCCTGTATTATTGATTATTTGGGGTGAACCCCAAAATGCAAAGCGCTATATTTTAATTATTAAATTCAAAATTGATTAATTTATTTTTGTTTAATATGCTGCTTTAACTTTCAATTTGCAATTTTCAATTACAACTAAAAAAGGGGGAACTCCCCCATTTTTAGTTGTTTACGTCGTCGTTGATATCATCATTATTTACTGGTACAAACTTTGCTATTATTAGTTTATCTTCATAGGCAGAAACGTTGATTGTAATTGCGTCGCTGTTGCCAAATTCTTCTAATTTGATCTCCACTCCGTTTTCCATAATGTACCAGCCGTCAAAGGTATAACCTGAATAACAAATTGCATTTAGAGTTACTTGCGTGTTTTCGCCTATCTCTCCGTCATAACCGCCCATTCGCACTTGCCCGCCACCTATTGCAGTTACTCCTATGCCTTCCATAAGACTGTTAGAAAATACAGCAGTTATGGTGGTGGTTTCGGTTATCGTCATTGAGAGCGGGTTGTCTGTTATTTGTGTTGAGCCACTTTCTGTTGTTACTAACCAGTACAAAAACGCACAGTTTGCTTTTGGTACAGCTATTATATTATTTAGGGCTATGTCTCCATTCATTAAAGTTTCGTAATAATTGTCTGTAAGCTCTCCATTAATAAGTATTTGTCCCAAACTTGCATCAGTGGTTATTGTTAGATTTGCTATGACTTGAAAGTTGTTGCTTGTAAACTTAGCGCGATAATCATTATATATTGCTTGAATATTTGTTAGACTTGTTTGGTCTTTTACCCAGTATGTTACTGTACTTGCATTTTCATAAAAAGCATAACGTCCTATATAATCGTCTGAAGTATTATTCTGTATATCGTTGTAAAAATATACATTGTTTAAACTGGTACAAGACCTAAACGCCCAT
Organism: uncultured Clostridia bacterium; assembly: GCA_944384375.1. Taxonomy (GTDB): domain Bacteria; phylum Bacillota; class Clostridia; order Christensenellales; family UBA1242; genus UBA7867. The sequence goes on from CALWTE010000030.1 coordinate 1,110, forward strand.
TCTCCTATACTGGTGACACTGTCGGGAAGTGTAATGCTGGTTAAACTGGTACAATTATAAAATGCCCGTTCTCCTATACTCTTACACTGGCTATTCTCGGCAAACGTTACTTCTGTTATATTTTCAGAATAACAAAACAATCTTGCTGGTATTCTCTCTACATTCGCCCCTATATTTATCACAAGCTCTTTTCCTGCTTCCCCTATTTCAAAAAAAGGATAAAAATTCACCACATAAACATCTGTAACATCCCCCATATTAATTGCGTCAAAGTTGATTTCAATTAAAGCGGTACAAAACCCAAACGCAGATTCTCCTATACTCGTTACACTATCTGGAATGGTAATACTTGTTAACCTTATACAATGATAAAACGCAGATTCTCCTATACTGGTGACACTATTTCCTATTGTTAAGCTTTGTAAACTGCTACAGTAATAAAACGCAGATTCTCCTATACTGGTGACACTATTTCCTATCGTTACACTGGTTAAAGCGGTACAATTATTAAACGCATAATTTCCTATACTGATTACACTATCGGGAATCGTTATACTTGTTAAACTGCTACAATATCTAAACGCAGATTCTCCTATACTCTCACACTGGCTATTACCTAAAAAGTTTATTGCTGTTATATGTGGAGAATATGAACTATATCCAGGACTAAACAAATATGCTGGTATTCTAGTTACATTCGCTCCTATGTTTAATGTTATACCTGCTCCGTCTTGTCCTGCTCGGTAGAATACATAATTATAATATACTAAATCATTCATATTCGTTGCATTAAAGTTAATTTCAGTTAAAGCGGTGCAATTATAAAACGCATATTCTCCTATACTCTCACACTGGCCGTTGCCTAAAAAGTTTATTGCTGTTATATGTGGAGAATATAAACTATTTCCAGGACAAAACAAATATGCTGGTATTCTAGTTACATTCGCTCCTATGTTTACGGCTATTCCTGTTCCGTCTTGTCCTGCATTATCAAATACATAATTATTAGATGATAAATCATTCATATTTGTTGCATTAAAGTTAATTTCAGTTAAAGCGGTACATCCAGAAAATGCAGATTCTCCCATACTGGTGACACTTTCTGGAATTGTAATACTTGTTAAACTACTACAAAACTCAAACGCAGAATTCCCTATACTGGTGACACTATTTTCTATTGTTACTGAAGCTAAACTGCTACATCTATAAAACGCAGATTCTCCTATACTAATTACACTATCGGGAATTGTTATGCTGGTTAAACGGGTATAAGACCAAAACGCTCCTCCCGCTATTACATCAACACCCGTTAAATCATAACTTGTAATATTAGTATTTGGGGCTTTTATCATGTAAGTTTTAGTCCCATCACTAGATTGTGCTTGTCCATTGTGATTGTTTCTTATATCAGTTAACCATGGAGTACTTGAAAATGCATTATTTCCTATTTCTATTAAACCATTACCCAACACTATTGTGGATAAATCACCGCAACCGTAAAATGTAGATTCTCCTATACTGGTTACTTGATTTCCTATAGTTACGCGGGTTATTGCTTGACCATAAAAAGCACCTGCTCCTATACTTGTCACCGTATCTAGTACTATATCACCACCAGTAAATAATACTCCATTTAAATATAAATTCTCCGCATAACGTAATGGATTTGCATACATATCACCAAAATCTATACTTACCCAGCCTGTTATATCTCCTAAATAATATACACTCGTTATGTCGTTACAATTAGAAAACGCAGAATCTCCTATACTGGTGACACTATTAGGGATTGTAACTTTGGTTAAACTACTACAACTAGAAAACGCAGAACTTCCTATACTGGTGACACTATCGGGAATTGTTATACTAGTTAAAGCGGTACAAACGCAAAACGCAGAATCTCCTATACTGGTGACACTATCTGGTATGGTAATACTTGTTAAACTGCTACAATAAGCAAACGCATAATTTCCTATACTCTCACATAGGCTTCCCTCTGCAAAGTTTACTGTTACTATCTTTGGGGCATACGAACTATCAAAATGAGGATTAAACAAATATGATGGTATTTTGGTTACATTCGCTCCTATGTTTACTGTTATACCTGCTCCGTCTTGCCCTGCATTATAAAATATATCATTATAAGTAGATAAATCATTCATATTCGTTGCGTTAAAGTTGATTTCGGTTAAAGCGGTACAGTTATAAAATGCATATCCTTGCATTGTTGTTATGCTAGATGGTATAGTGATACTTGTTAGGGTTGTTTTATTTGCAAAGGCGCCTTTACTTTCATTACCGCCTGCTATGGTGGTGACCGTGTAAGTAGTGTCGCCATTAACTACAGTATCAGGGATTACTACTGTAGTAGAACTACCAGAGTATCCACTTACACTAACGGTTAAATCTGTGGAACTGCGAATTGTATATTCTAGTCCGTTAGTATCTGTAAAATCTGCGGCTAGTGCTGGCACGTTTAACTGCTCATTTCCCTGTTTACCTATAAGTAGCCCTGCAGTGACCCCACCAGCCACAAGTAATAAAATCGCTATTATACTTATTATTGTATAAACTTTATATTTGCTAAATAATTCCTTAAATGCCATAACATACCCCCCATGCTTGTGCTTTCTGCACAAGCAAATTGAAAATTGAAAATTGAAAATTGAAAATTGAAAATTGAAAGTTAAGGCTGGGAAATAACTCAATTTTCGTTAAGATTTAATTGTGTTTTGGACTTTTTCTTATAGCATTAATATGACAATATGTCATATTTTAGTTTTATTATACTATAAGTTTTTTAGAAATCAAAACGTTTTTAGCACTAAAATTACATTTTATAGTATTTGCGAATTTTGTAAAATAATGCGACTATTCAACTTATTTAAAAATTTTGCTTTACTCCCCTATTCCTTCTTTATTAATAAAATTAGTAAAGCGAAAAAATTAAGAAATAAACCTTTGATTTTTATATAAGTTTTAGCAATTTTTGCTAACAATTTAATTTTAATAGCAAATTTTGCTAATGTCAAGCAATTTTTGCTAATATGTGGTAATAATTTTGTATTATGGCATTTAATAAAATATTAAAGGCTTTGCGAGCGGAAAAAGGTCTATATCAAAAAGATTTAGCAAAGTTATTGAATACGGAAAATTATAATGTTAGTAACTGGGAACAAGGTAGAACTGAACCTAGTCTTGCAGATATTCGCAAGTTGTGTGTTATTTTGGACATTTCGGCTGACGAACTATTAGAAATTGAAACTACCGAACAAAGAGAAAAAGTAAAATCAAATATAATTAACAATGAAAAGGAAATTAAACTACTGTAAAATTCTTTTATTTTTATACAATTAAAAAACAACTACCTTTAAAACAGGTAGTTGTTTTCTTAACTTTTCATTGCTCAAAGTTTTTATAATTATAATAATTTATTTATAATTATGCATATAGTTTTGTTAAAATTTACTTAAAGACTATTGATTTTTTATTGAAATAGAGTTATCAAAAAACTATAAAATTTTCTGTTACAATAAAATGACAAAACTATTGTATTACGTTTTCTATAATTTAATTAATTAAAACTCTTTTAGAGTAACTTATTAACCTACATATATTTATCTAATATAATTAAAGCCTATTTAATCTCTTTGGTTGAGATTTCTTTGTTTAGGGAGTTGATAAAGTCGTTTAAGTCCATTTTACCTAAGTCGCCTAAATGACGGTGGCGAACTGAAATCTTACCTTCGGCAACTTCTTCGTCACCGAGTACAACCATATAAGGTATTTTTTGAAGTTGGGCTTCACGAATCTTGTACCCTACTTTCTCGTTTCTATCGTCAAAGTCTACTCTTATGCCTGCTGAATCTAATTTATCACGAATTGAGCGAGCGTAGTCGTTTTGCTTTTCCGAAATTGTAATAACTTGCACTTGTACAGGGGCAAGCCACAAAGGAAATGCGCCAGCAAAGTTTTCAGTCATTATTCCTAAAAATCTATCAATTGAACCATAAATAACGCGGTGAATCATAATAGGTTCTTGTTTTGAACCATCTGCGTCAATATAAGACAATTCAAAACGTTTTGGCAACTGCATATCTAATTGAATCGTACCGCACTGCCACGTTCTACCCAAAGCATCTTTAATATGAATATCAATCTTTGGCCCATAGAAAGCGCCGTCTCCTGCGTTGATTGAATATTCTTTGCCTAAGTGCTTTAACGCGTTTTCTAATGCTGATTCAACCTTTTGCCAGTCTGCAATGTCGCCAATATGGTCTTCTGGCATAGTACTTAATTCAAGAGTATAACTCAAATTAAACACTTTGTATGCTTCGTCTACAAGGCTAAGAACGTTGGCAATTTCACTTTCAATTTGGCTAGGCAACATGAATATATGTGCATCGTCTTGAGTAAACGCCCTTACTCTAAACAAGCCGTGCAAAGTACCGCTGGCTTCCTTACGGTGTACCTTACCCAACTCACCCACACGCAAAGGCAAATCTTTATACGAGTGAATGTACTCTTTGTAGTAAAGCATACAGCCAGGACAGTTCATAGGCTTAATCGCATAGTCTTTGTCTTCGTCTGCCTTGAAAGTGTACATGTTCTGCCTATAGTGGTCCCAGTGGCCTGAGATTTCCCAAAGTTCACGACTCATAGCGGTAGGGGTTTCAATCTCTACATAACCTGCTTTTTTGTGAATTTCGCGCCAGTATTTGATAAGTTCATTCTTTAAAATCACGCCTTTTGGCATATAGAAAGGCATTCCTGGTGCGTATTCGCTAATGAAGAACAAGCCTAATTCCTTACCTAATTTACGGTGGTCGCGTTTCTTTGCTTCTTCAAGCATTGCCAAATACTCGTCTAACTCGCTCTTTTTAGGGAATGACGTACCATAAATACGAGTTAGCATTTTGTTGTGTTCGTCACCCTTGAAGTATGCACCTGTAACATTTTGAAGTTTAAACGCCTTGATAATAGAAATATCTTCCAAATGTGGCCCACGACACAAGTCGGTAAGTTCGGCAGACTTGTAAAGAGTCAAAATTTCGTCATCAGGAATACCAGCCAAAATGTCTAGTTTGTAAGGTTCGTCTAATTCCTTAAAAATCTTTTCGGCTTCCTTACGAGTAACTTCTATACGTTCAAACTTGACATTTTCCTTAATGATTTTTGCCATTTCGGCTTCAATTTTAGGCAAATCGTCTTGCCCGATAGGTTCAGCAAAATCAAAATCATAGTAAAAGCCATTTTCAATTGCTGGACCTATGCTGATTTTTGTATTTGGGTATAATCTCTTAACCGCTAATGCCAAAATATGTGCTGACGTGTGGCGGAAAACTTCCATACCTTCTTTGTCTTTTAAAGTTACAATTTCCACCATATCGCCCTGTTTTACAGGTGCTGACAGTTGGCAAAGTTTGTCATTAACTTTACCACAAATGGCATTACGTGCGAGGCCTTCGCTAATTTGCTTTGCTACGTCTAGGACACTTGCGTTATCGTTTACTTGCAATTTACTGCCATCTTTAATTAAAACTTCCATAATTTTTGCTCCTTTATATTATTTTATTAAGAGAACAAAAAACTCGTCCCCTTAAACACTTAAAGGACGAGTCGTTACCCCGTGGTTCCACCTTTATTGCTCTATTAAAAGAGCCACTCATTTTAGGCTTTTTTACGCAAAACCACAAAACGCACAGCAAAAAAGTAGTTTCGCAATAGTCCGCAATACTTATATGCTCTCAGCCTAGGCATATTTCTCTGGAAAGCGCTAGACTACCCTACTTGTCTTTTTTGTTACACTATGATATTAATTATATTATACCAAAGCGCTACTAAATTGTCAATATTTTAAACTTACTTATAAAATAAATTTATGCCAAAACTATTCTGTCGTCAAAAATGCTTTCTAGCAGTTTTATCGTCTCTGTATTTTCTTTATCTGGGTAAACCTTGATTAAATATGGGTTCAACTCAATAAGTTTGCCCAAAACTTCTAGTTTGTTTTCGGGTTCAATGGCGGTAATAATATCAAAATCTTTAAAGTTATCGTGATAGATTAGGCAACGTTCTTGCATTTCTACAATCACACTTTGGCATTTTTTATCAATATTAGACAACATAAAACGCAATAGTTCTATGAAATTGTTTTTCTTTAAAATGACGTTTGAATTTAGATTAGTTACATTACACAATTCTAGCCATTTTCCCTTTAAACAAGACAATTTAAAATGAAAAAAACTGTCTAAATTTAGTTTTTTAGCCTTTAAATCAAGCAACTGCAGAACGATTTGCCTATCTAAGTCGTTATCAAAATATGTACAGACTTTTGCCAAAGCAAAGCGAAATGCGTTGTCTTCACAAATTATATCTAAATGCTCATTTAAAAAATCAAACTTATATTGTTCACAAATCAAGTCCGCAATTGCTAGCCTTAATTGTGCTTTTATTACAGGGGCATTTTTTAACTTACTGCCTATGGACAAAAAGACGTTTCCACTGTCCGCTGAAACAGCGCTAACGCCTTGATTTTCTTCCAAAACGGAAGACAGACTACTTTGTATCACTTGAAGTAGTTGTCCTTTTGACCTATTAACGATAACTTCTATTTCCCACATACGTATTCCCTTTAGGGCTTAGTGTATGCAATTTTGAAATTTAATACACGCTAAATTAAACTTTTTACAAAAAAATAAAAAGATACTTTTGTCTATCAATTTTAAACTAAATAAAAAAATAGCGAGTAAATACTTTCGCTATCTTCAATAGTTTCAAAGGCTATGAAACCAAAATACTTTTATTATCTAAAATCAGTGAACCATGAATCGTCTAGGATACGGACAACTGTAAAATTAATTGTCATACCTGAAGCATAAACAAATGAGAAAGTCTTTGCCTGTAAATTTTCTACGGTACTGCTTGTGCTCCCTGTACCATTAATAGTACTCTTAATATCTAGAAATGTAGGGCCGATAATATTTACAGTGTATTCATGGTTTGCTTCAAGTGCACCATCTATAATTGTGGTAATCTCCTCTTTTCCAAAATCACATTTCGCAACTTCCACAATAGTGCCATCAGTATTAGACACAATTGCATAGAAAGTGGTCGTAGGATATGCTTCACTATGTTTTTCATCATATTTAAATGAAGTATCAATTATGGCATCAGCAGAAAACCCAAATATGCTGTTTGTATCAGCACGAACTCCTTGAGTATTTGTGCTAAAGGCTATACCTAATATGCTAGCGGTAATCAAAACCAACGCAAAAGCGCTGATTGAAAAGCCTAACAATAATGATTTATTCTTTGACATTCATATACTCCCTAAAAAACTTATAAATATTATAACCAAAAAATTTTATTTTAGCAAACGTTTTTAATATATTTTGCAAAATTTTATCTTTTTATGTGAAAATAAAAAAACAGCACGTTATATTTCCCCACTAAAAGTATTTTACTTTTTAAGGAATAACTCGTGCTATTTTTTATTAATAGTCTTTTTTAAGCAATGCGTAGTAAGCCTTAGGGTGCTTGCAAACTGGGCATTCTTCTGGTGGCTCTTTGCCAAAATAGTGGTTACCACAATTCAAGCAAACCCATTCCATTTCGTCAACTCTAGCAAAAACTTCGCCAGTTTTTACATTTGCAAGTAAGTCTTTAAAACGTTGCTCATGCATTTTTTCAATTGCAGCCACACCTTCAAAAAGGTTGGCAATTTCGTCAAAACCTTCTTTTCTTGCGGTCTCAGCGTATTCTTTATACATATCTGTCCACTCGTAGTTCTCGCCTTCTGCAGCCCATTCAAGGCATTCAGCAGTCGTACCCATTCCGTGGAATAACTTAAACCAAATTTTTGCGTGCTCTTTTTCGTTTAGAGCGGTTTCTGTAAAGTAATTAGCAATTTGCACAAAGCCTTCTTTTTTTGCAATTGATGCAAAGAAATCATATTTGTTGCGTGCTTGACTCTCGCCAGCAAATGCTTGCATTAAGTTTTTTTCTGTTTGCGTGCCTTTAAGGGCTTCAACTTTCTTAAGTTCCATAAATAAATCTCCTTAGTAAGTTTATAATTTTATTATACTATAATTCAATATTTTAAGCAAATGATTAAACTTACTTTTTCCATACTTTTTTACGGACTAAGCCCTTTTCCCTACCATTATTGCTAGGTTTGTAGTAAACTCTATCTTCCAGGCCTTTGGGCATATATTGTTGATAAACATAACCGCCAAAATCATGCGGATATTTATATTTCTGCGTATTGCCTTGCGTTGGGTGATTTTTTAAATGATTAGGAACGGCATCGTTATGAGTGTTTTTTGCGTCATTTTGAGCCATATTCATTGCCACAACCACACTGTTTGATTTTGGGGCTTCGCAAGTATAAATAATTGCGTGAGATAGGGCTAAATTCCCTTCTGGCAAGCCTAAATTCTTTAAAGATATCAAAGCGCAAGTCGCAAGCAACAAGGCATTGCTATCCGCCATTCCCACATCCTCACTAGAGTGTGCAATTAGCCTACGAGCAATAATTAAGGGGTCGCAACCTGCTTCTATTAATCTATTACTCCAAAATAAAGCGGCTTCGGCATCGCTACCGCGTAAACTTTTACAAAATGCTGATAACATATCATAATAAATATTTTCATCTACGCTAAGCGCACGCACTTGAATTGATTGTTCGGCAACAGTTTTATCAATCACAATTTTCCCGTCCTTGTCAATAGGTGTCGTCTTTGCGCCTAGTTCTAAAGCGTCTAGAGCCTTCCTTAAGTCCCCTGCGCTTGCCCACGCGTAATGTTGTTTTGCTTCGTCAGTTAGCACTACATTCATTTTGCCTAACCCCTTTTCAGCGTCGCTTACTGCTCGCTCTAGAGCCGAAATAATGTTTTGTTCCGTCAGCGGTTTGAATTCAAAAATTCGGCATCTTGAAACAATAGCGGGAGTCATAGACATATAAGGATTTTCCGTAGTTGAACCTATAAAGATAATGCAACCTTCTTCAATCGCTGCTAGCACACTATCACTTTGCGCTTTGCTCCACCTATGGCATTCGTCTAGCAAAAGGTAAGTTTTTCTACCATATAGTTGAAAATCAGTCCTTGCTGTGTCTATAACTTTTTTAGCGTCCCCCACACCACTTGAAACAGCATTGAGTTTAACAAAATTACTCCCCGTGCTTTTGGTGATAATGTTTGCTAGTGTCGTCTTACCCGTGCCTGGTGGCCCCCAAAATATACAACTGCCTAGCATATCACTCTTAATTGCGCGCCAAAGCAAACTATTCTTGCCTACTACATGTTCTTGCCCGATAAATTCTTCCAAAGTATTAGGGCGCATACGTTCATACAAAGGAGCATTTTTAACAGTATTTTGTGTAAATAAATCCATAACTTTTTCCTTTTGTATAATGATAGCACAAACAAAATGTTTTTGCAATAATTCATATATATTCTAAATCAATTCTAGCATCAAAATTTTTCAAATCAAAGTAATCTATACCACTTAAAGTTAGCCCATCAACTTTTAATATTTGCCAGTCCTTATTTATTTTTAAAGTTAAAAGTTTGCCTTTAAGCCATAGTGTAACATTTGTGCTATTCTTTTTAGACGGCGTAATATAGAGTTTGTCTTTTTCTAATCTTATGCCTAGAATTTCACTTAAATAATATTCATAATCGCCCCTATTAAATTTACTACGGCACTCTAAAATTAAATCTAAAATTTTATTTGAAAGTTTTTGTTCTGTAATATAAGGCAAAATCTTCTTCAAAAAGCAAAATGTATTAGGGTTCAAATTTTTTATTGCGTAAATAAGATTTTTTAGAAAAAATTTTTTTAATTTGTATTGATTTATCTTATATTGCTTGCTAAAAGTGTTTATATATGTCAAAAAGCAATTACAAACTTTAAATTGTACATACTCAGGCAAATATTTTAAATTTAGGTTAGCACAAATTTTAAAAATATCAATTTCCACTCCGTGTAGCAAAAGTCTATTTATATTATCAAAAACGTTTGATATAGATAAAAAGTTATTTATCTTAGGCGAATTGTTGCCGATAGTTAAAGGTTTAAATAAAAATTTATTTTTCACAAATTTATCAAAAATGCTTACTTTTACATTGCAATTATTTGATTGTAGCAAAATATAATTTTCGCCCCAAAGATTTAGAATTTGAGCCTTAACATTTTTATCTGCTAATAGCGCATATTCAAAATTAACCAAAACGTCTTTTACGTAAAGTTTGTTTTTTGCCCGCCTTAACAAAACAAGTTTTGAAAAGCCTAATTTATCAAGACTAAATAATTCATAATCTTTTATTTTAAATTCTAGGCTATCAAAAATACTTTCATTATAATCAAAACTCGGCAAAGTAATTGTTTTGTTTGATTTATTTAGCAAGTTAATTTGATATTTCTCTTGCAACAAGTTAAAGTCATTATTTTTAAAGACAGGCATAAACTCCCATTTTGCCGTATCGTAATAACCGAAGTTATCTTTCTTAAAATCTACTAATTGTTGTTTGTCTAAAATATGAAAATCTTGATTTATTGTTATCCTACCCGATTTGTTAAATTGTGTCTCAATATTTAGATAATTGCCTTTATCTACAATATTGAAATCTTTAAACCCTGTAGCATTGAATTTTAAAGTGCTTTTTTCTTTTATGCTGAATGAATTTGTTTTTGTATTTATAAAAAACTGGCAATTTGGCTTTTCTATTATAAAGTTTATCAAGACAGTATCAGCACTTTCAAATACAAATTTATTTTTATAAAAAGTAATATTGAAATTTACATAATACAGCCTTAAATAGTCTTTGCTTATATAGTAACGAATAAACTCCGAACCTATGTTTAGTTTGATTTTAAACTTAAAGTTTTTTGATAAAACCATTAAATAAAAATTTTTCAAAAATGACAAAGTGAATTCACTATTTTGCAAAACAAACAAACCACCAAATAACTTTTGCCCGTAATTTTTGTTTAAAAATTTACGCTTCTTTATAAGCGGATTTAACATAAGTTTGTTTATTGCTAAAATGTAAAGTGCAACCACTATTCCTGATATAAAAATTAAAGGTGTAATCATACTTAAATTATTTACATTTATATAAAAAACAAACAATTATAAATAACAAAATAAAACATTTGCTTTACTATTACACTTATTTAATTTATTGCAAAACTTTAATAAAAGTTTTAATAAAGGTTAAAGATTTTTAAGGTTAAGTTTTACTTTGATATGATGTTAGGTTTCATTAGGTACTTGCACAAATTTAATAAAAAACAAAAAGCACGCATAAAGCGTGCTAATGTAGGCTAGCCTATAAGCCGAGTTCTGTCTAGGACGGTCATCTATCTAGGCATATTATCGCTAATATGCTCAAGCGATGTATAGCGGGAACGGGCGGGCAACCCTGTTTAAATTCCCTTATCTTGCACAAGGTGGGGTTTACATAGCATACCACGTCTCCGTGATACCGGTAATCTCTTAAATCACCTTTCCATCCTTACCACTATAAATTTTTTGTGAAAAAATAGGAGGTATGATATAAATATCAAAAAAACACAAAAATAGACAAATTAGTGGCGGTTTATTTCTGTTGCACTATCCTTGGAGTCGCCTCCACAAGACGTTATCTTGCAC
>CALWTE010000031.1 GCA_944384375.1 uncultured Clostridia bacterium
TATCAAAAAAACACAAAAATAGACAAATTAGTGGCGGTTTATTTCTGTTGCACTATCCTTGGAGTCGCCTCCACAAGACGTTATCTTGCACCATGCCCTACTGTGCTCGGACTTTCCTAATTCGTAAACGAATTCAACCGTCTAACTACCTACATTGTTAGTATAACATAAAAAGGATATTTTGTAAATACCCTTTCTTAAAATTTTTTGTAAATTTGTCAAACGTTTTTCAGTAAGTTTTTAAAATTCTATCTATATAATATTATATAAAGAAGTATAAGTTGAAATTTCTAAATTTATTAAACGTTTGAATTATATTTTTTATAAGCAAAACCCACGTGTACTTAAAAAACCACATTCACTATTCAATTTATAAATTAATTTAAACACTTTAATTATAACTGGCTAACGTAAAAGAGAATATTCGTAGTGTAATTAGCCATATTTACATATTCGTTACTCAAGAAGCGTGAAATAATTTCTTGGTAAGCCTGTTCTGTACTGTCCGCGTCAAATTCTTCATCTAGGTTGACTGTCATATCGCCCGACCTTTCAATACAATAATTAAAAGTGTTTAACCCAACATTATATAAATTTTGATAATTAACGGCTGACCTATATGCAGAAATTACGTTTTGCTCTGGCTGAGAAATAACGCTTTCTTCATACTTCATTTCAAAATCAGATAAAGCAACTTCATAAGTTAAATATGTCTGCAAAAATTGATTAAGAGTAGCACTTGTATTAAGACTTGTAAAATACTCATCTGAACCACTTACTAATGTTTGGTCATAGAATGTTGATAAATAACCTGTGGTGTATAGGTAAGCGCTCTCGGTCAAGCGTTCCAAAATGAAACGGTCAATCTTCCCAGTTGCGACTCTACCAGCATTACTATCAGGTACATCAGCAAAAACATACTGATTACATACATCAATAAAGTCAAGACTGAAATCACAACTTGCAACTATAAAATTATAATAACTATCAAGCAAACTAGATAAAAATGACTGTTCTATTCCACCATTAGCCTCAAAATCATCTGTACCTAAAATATTAAATTTAACAATATTGTTTTGGAAAGTAACTGCACTATCTCGTAGAGTAATAAACTTATTATAAAGAGCAGTACTAACATCTACTGGCACGTCATTCACAGGAGTAACTGAAATGTATTTAGTTACATACATTAGACTTGCCTTTAATGCTGGCTCAAATACAGCCTGATTGCTATTTAGATTACTAGTTAGTCTAGTAAACATTGCTGTTTTGCCTTGTAAACTCGTATCGTTGATTGCTGATACCATACTAGCATTATCGTATTGAATGGAAATATAGTCATTTTCGTCAAATAAGCCTACTCTAAAGGTATCACTTTCTTTATTGTTATCAATAAATTGCTGAAATTCGGTTTGCAATTCTGTATAGGAATATGTGGTTTCACCACAAGCACCAAAGGTTACTGCCGAAATACATATAACCAAAGCACACATTAAACTAGGTAAAAATTTTTTCATTAATTAATACCTCCCCTGCAACCCGAGACAATTCATTACAAGTTGCACTTTGTTTTTAAAAGTAGCATCACTTAACGCGTTGACATAGGTGCCCTTGTCGGTTGCATTTAATAAATCGTCAAAATGATTATTACTATCGTCTAAGAAGTAATTTATCATAATTTGAACATTTGAATTTGTAGATTGTGCTACGAAACCAGCATTTAAATTAGTGTTAAATGAAGTAATCATTGCTTTTGCATCTTGATACAAAACATCGCTTACTCCACTATCATTGCGCACAGAATTAACTAGTCCCGCTTGTTTATTTAAGGCATATGTCATAGTATATTGCAAACTACTAAATGCATTAATGTTTGAAAAGTAAGAATTAGTTACCAAAGTAAACATTTTGTCCGTAATTTGACGTTGAATATTTGTCAAATCACTAAAATCGTCTAGCATTCTATTAAAATTATATAGTATTGCTTCTTGTTCTTCTGGTGTAGGCGTATATTCAGGTAATGTTGATTCATATAACATTTGACTCGCCAACAAATCACCCAGTTGCGCATTATAGCCATTTAACAAGTCGCCTATTTCATTTGCTAATCTATTATTTGAATTTTCTGTATAAATTAGCAAATATGAGTATGCTTGCGAAATTTGTTTGTTCATATAATACTCTATATAAACATCTTTATAATCTAAATCGTTTGCATTAGCGTAAGTGTAATAATCGCCACTTTCAAAATCACCTAAGTAACTATCTACTTCGTTTTGATTAGCCGAATACATTACCGAATTGTATTGTGAAAACAAGTCAAGTCGTGAATTGTTTTCCCTAAGCACAAAGAAGCAAATACAGCCAATTATTGCACCCAAAATAATAACGACGATTGCAATTCTTGCTATTATTACTCCTGTGGAACTTTTGCTCATAGTTTTCTCCTTTTTTTTATAACTTGAACCATTTATTTAAGTTAAAACTTGTCCAAAGTTTATTTTCTGGCGGAACTGCCTTAAATGACATCACTTGTTTAGTCTTTGGGTGAGTAAAACGCACATCAACCAAATTTAGAATAAGTGGTGCATTCTTTATAAAACCATCTCCGCCATAATCTTTGTCGCCCAAAATTGCCATTCCTAAATCAGCCATAGCAAATTTAATCTTATTTTGATTAAATTCTAATGTGCTAATTTTAACCAAATTTAACTTATTTACGCTCTCCAAAACTTGATAAGATAAACTTATATTTTCCGCCCCCGCATTAAGTTGCGGAATTCTATTATACTTGCCCGCCCTCTTATCAAATTCGGCAAAAGCGTTAAAGAAGCCACTCTTTTCTTTTGGCTCTCCTACTGTTACTGCGTAGAAGTTTATATCAAAAGAGTTATTTTTTAATTGTGTTTGCAAATCATTTAATGCATTTTCATTTAATGCATACACTACCACTCCACTACAATCACGCAACATTTCATAAAGTGGCAATAATTCGCAATTTATATTGCATAATTGCTTAGTTTTGCTAGTAAATTCGTCAAAGTCAATATTATGCGGTTTGTAAACAATTAATAAATCTTCGTCTTGTAAAAATACATTTTGATTCATTATATCACCTTTGAAATAGAAATCTTACATTCCACGCCGTTAATATCAGTGGTTTTAGTAAATTCTAGGTCTTTATCTTGCTCTATTTTGTCTGCTAGCACAATTTGTGAAATAAACTTTCCTGCATTCATTATGGTTTCAGCCAAATTAGTATTTGTAGTAAAACTCAAAATTATTTTATCTTCTACTTCAAACCCTGCTTCTTTACGCATATTTTGTACCTTACTGATAAATTCTCTAACATTACCTTCTGCAATTAATTCAGGAGTTAGAGTGGTATCTAGTACAACGGTAATCATACCAGAAGTTTCCGCACAGCAATTTGGCTTACTCTTAGGATATACCAAAATGTCGCCTTCTGTCAAACTAATAGCGTCATTTACTTTAATTTCCAAATTTGGATTTTGTTGCATTTTGCTAACTAAGTCATATGCATCTACATTTTGCAAGAATTCTCTAATTATACCTAAATCTTTCCCATACTTTGGCCCCAAAGTCTTTAATTGCGGTTTTAACTCAAAAGTAATATAAGTCCTTGCATCGTCAATAAATTGTACGCTTTTAACATTCAAATCATCTGCAATTATATTAAGTAAATCGTCATTTAAATCAATTTTATTTGCCGAATACACGTACATTACACTCAAAGGCTGTCTATTCTTTAAATTACTTGAATTCCTTGCCGCCCTACCTAATGCTACTATACTAATTACTTCTTGCATTTGCTCGTTTAGAGTCTCGTCAATATATTCTGCATTAACTACTGGATAATCTTCCAAATGCACGCTGTCCTTTGCATTTGGTAAGCCCTTAGTAAGATTTAAATATATGTTATCACTCATAAACGGCATAAAAGGTGCGCAAATTTTAGTCAAGGTAAGCAAGACATTATATAATGTCGTAAAAGCGGCTGTTTTGTCTTCGTTTACGCCATCAATCCAAAATCTCTCTCTAGAACGTCTAATATACCAGTTACTTAGGTTATCAATAAATTCAGCAATTTGCCTTGCACTATCGGTAAAGTTATAATCTTGCATCAATTTATTTATTTTATCAATTAAGGCATTTAACTGAGATAGTAACCACTTGTCCATTAAATTTAATTCGCAATCTTTTATTGCTAGGCTAGGTTTAAAGTCGTCAATGTTTGCGTACAACACAAAGAACGAATATACATTCCATAATGTAGATAGCGTCTTGCGTTGCACTTCTACTAAGGCGGACTCGTCAAATTTTTGGCCTAGCCATGGGGCCGAGTTTGAACAGAAATAGAATCTCACCGTGTCTGCGCCGTACTTGTCTATTAACTCATCAGGATTTACTACATTTCCTAATGACTTACTCATTTTCTGCCCGTTTTTATCGGCAATTACACCACTCATTACGCAAGATTTATAAGGTGTTTGCTTAAATATTAAGGTGCTAATTACTTGTAGGGTATAGAACCAACCACGAGTCTGGTCTTGCCCTTCACAAATAAAGTCTGCTGGGAATTGCTCTTTAAACAATTCTTGATTTTCAAAAGGATAATGCCACTGAGCAAAAGGCATTGCGCCCGAATCATACCAACAATCAATCATTTGCGGAACACGAACGAACGTGCCACCACATTCACAAGGGAACGTAACTTTATCTATATATGGCTTATGTAATTCCACATAATCGTCATTGCCTTTTAACTCGTTGAGTTCTGCTCTACTACCTACTGAATGAAGTTTACCACATTTGTTGCACTTCCAAATAT
Organism: uncultured Clostridia bacterium; assembly: GCA_944384375.1. Lineage (GTDB taxonomy): Bacteria > Bacillota > Clostridia > Christensenellales > UBA1242 > UBA7867. Next base: position 4,853 of record CALWTE010000031.1, read on the forward strand.
TTAAAGGAGTACCCCAGTATCTATCACGAGATAAATTCCAGTCAATTGCGTTGCTTAGGAAATTCCCCATTCTGCCTTCCCTAACTGATTCAGGGTGCCATGACACGTCGTTATTGTCTTTTACCAAAGCATCACGATACTTTGAAACCCTAACAAACCAGCCTTCTCTAGCAAACTTTATTAACGGTGTATGACATCTCCAGCAGTGTGGATACTCATGCTCTATAATTTCTTCCTTTACGACTTTATTTTCTTGCTTTAAGTCGTCTATAATTTCTTGATTTGCCACAATATTTCTCTTGCCCGCATACTTAGGCAAATCTTCGGTAAAGCAACCTTTTTCGTCAATTAACTTTACAAAAGGCAAGTCATATTTCACACCGACATTAAAGTCATCTTGACCAAAAGCAGGTGCTATATGAACGATTCCCGTACCATCAGTAAGAGTTACAAAATCGGCACAAGTCACAAAATAGCACTTTTTGCCTTGTAATAATTTACTAGGAATATTAAACACTGGCTCGTACACGGTAAACTCTAAATCTTTGCCCTTGTATTCTTGCACAATCTTATAGTCTTCAAAAAGTTTATCTGCTAATGCTTTTGCTACAATGTAACGTTCGCCGTTTTCTAACTCTAACTTAATGTAATCAAATTCAGGGTTAACGCAAAGTACTACATTACTAGGCAAAGTCCACGGTGTAGTAGTCCATGCTACAAAATATGTATTTTCTTTGCCTTTTACCTTAAACTTAACATATAAGGTTTTATCCTTTACTGTTTTATATCCTTGAGCCACTTCGTGATTAGCAAGGCTTGTACCACAACGTGGGCAATAATCACTTACTCTGTACCCTTCGTAAATGTCACCCTGCTCAAATAACTTTTTCAAAGACCACCAAACAGACTCAATGTAGTTATCGTCACAAGTCCTATATGCTTCGTCAAAATTCACCCAAAAACCGAGTTTGCGAGTAGCAGTTTTCCATTCGTTTTCGTAAGTGTTGATTATTTCCTTACATTTTTCAATATACTTTTCTACACCCAAAGACTCAATTTCGGTTTTGTTTTTTAAACCCAAATCTTTTTCCGCTTTTAACTCAACAGGTAGACCGTGGGTATCCCAGCCTGCCTTACGCAAAACTTTATAACCTTGCATTGCTTTATAACGCAAAACAGTATCTTTGTAAATTCTAGTCGTTGCGTGCCCTATATGTGGTAGTCCATTCATTCCTGGCGGGCCTTCGTAAAACACAAAAGGCTTTGCGTCCTTTCTTAATTCCACACTTTTACTAAATATATCATGTTTATCCCAACTAGCCAAAACTTCGTTATCTACTTTTGGCAAATTCAAATTACTGTCAACTTTATCAAACATAATTTCTCCTAAACGTCATAATCTTCTACAACTTTATTTAAATCTATAATATTTGCAATTGTTAAAATTCCCAAAGGCTGTTCCAAATTAATACCTGTCTTTGTAATTATAATTGCTTGTAATTTCCTATTCCTAGAAAACAAGTCCAGTGCCTCTTGTACGGTAATAGTTACAGGACGTATAGCAAATAACACTTCTGCATCGCTTTCATTAATTATAGCACTAATAGGCGTATTATTAATATAAGTTTCCAAATTAACATTTTCGGAAACATTCTCACCCAAAACCTGCACTAGTCTATTTGGAGTCAACACACCCGCAATCGTTTCGTGCTGACAAATAGGAATTATTTTAAATCCAGATTTTGCTATGGTCTCTAATGCTTTCTTTATAGAAACTTCGCTATCTAAAACCAACACATTGCGAGTAGCGATTTCCTTAATTGCTAGTGGCGGTTCACTAATCAAATCCGCAATATGCTCTAGTTCTTCCACCACATCGGTATGTGGTTCAGCAATAATACGTTCTTCCTTACTATTATGCACAATAGCATTACGCAAACGCGCGTAGTCAATGAGTTTATCTTCGTACTTGCGCACAATACTATTAATAGGCACTGCTCGCCTAATCATATCATTAAAGGACATATTCCTTTTAAAATTATATACTGCTCTCAAAGTCTGGTCAACTTGATTATAAGCATTAATAAAACGCATAGCGTTTGAAACATCGTTATTCATAAAAAAACCACCTTTTAAACATTTTATTTTACCATATTACAAGCAAAATAACAATAATTTAACATTAAATTAACAAATTTTTAAGACAATTTTATAAAATCTAACTTTTTAATTGCTCTTTCTACAAATTGTATCAAAATATAGTTTCAAAATAGGATAGAAACACTTGCTTTTTTGGTGGTTTTGTGTTAAACTATATTTACTGTGCTAGACGGGGAGCTAGCGGTGCCCTGTAACCTGCAATCCGCTATAGCAGGGTCAAAAAGCCTTTTTAGGGGGCACTTTGGTTGCATTAGTGTTTGTAAACTCGTGATGAACGTTAAGGTCTTGTGCAATAACTCGCCACGAACCATGTCAGGTGCGGAAGCAAGCAGCATTAAGGGGATTGAGTTATGTGCCATAAGGTAGCCTTGCGGGAGCGTTTTTATAAATTACAGTGTAATTCAAAGTCCAACAAAATTGGTCGCACAGTATTTTTGTTATAAACTCCTTATATCTATATAAATTAAGCATTCCGCTTAATAAAAGTAAACTATTACTATACTTCTTTCAACAAAAAGGACTCCTGTTTACTGTTTTTTGTGTAGATTATATTTACAATATAACAAGAAATTTAAAAAGAAGTCGCTAGATTTTATTAGCGACTTCTTTCTATTTATAAAAAAATAAGGACTAAATTTAGTCCTTATTTGGCAACGACTTAAAAGTGTTGCTTGTCGATGAAAGGTCCAGTAGTATTTATACTATTGACTTGTCATTAATTATTATATTCAAAAATTTAAAAAAGTCAACACAAAATACTAAAAAAGGAGTAAAAAATATGATAACTTGTATTTGTGGTATACCCAGTACTGGTAAGACATCATATAAAATTATTTATCTACTTTAACAAAAAGAAAAAGACGGCAATCTTTTATTTGAACTGTCGTCTTTTTTAATATTAGTAGTTTGCATTGATTAATGTAGGGTAAGAATTATCAGAGAAGTTCCAAACACTTGTTAAGAATCCTTCTGTACCGCCACGGTTAGTGAAGGTGCTTGCTCTCCTACAATCTTCTGCACTTGTTCTACCATCATCCACATCACCAAAGTCTGTACCACCTAAAACGTTAGAAGTGTGTTGCACCTTTACGTCTCCACTTGTAATGGTTGCAATTATGTTCTTTTCTGCATAACCGCCTACTTTACGTGTCTTAGGGATTGGATTCCAACCTTCCCAATATGGTTCAGTTTGTCTAACTGCACTAGCAGTTTCCCAGTATGCTGTACCACTGCTAAGGTTAAACGTTGCGGCTGAGAAGCAGTATTCCACCTTCCCCCAAGTGTCGCTATTTGAGTATCTAATGTAAGCGGCTAAGCCACCCATAATTTCACCAGATAAATCGGTCAAGGTATAACAATCTTTGATAGAGCCTTTGTCAATATTACCAGCCAAACCACCTACATATTTACCGAAGATAGAACCTTTAGCGTAACTTTGAGTAATGTTTTTACTACTTGAAGAACTAGCATTGTAATAACCTACAATTCCACCAGTATAATAACCACCAGTAATTACAGCATCTGCACCGCTAGTAGTTATTGTAGCATTATCTGTATTAGAACCTACGATACCACCTACATAAACATTGTTATTAGTTGACGCTAATAAATTACCTTTAAAGTAACTACCTTGTACAACCCTATAGTTGTATCCCACTACACCACCTAAGTGTGTAGCACTATTTGTGTTGTTCCTTACGTCAATAGTTGTAGTATATGCATCATTTACCAATTCACTATTAAATCCGCTATTTGCTACAGTACCTCTATTGCTACCTACAACACCACCTACATATAATGTACCATTTGCTTTTGTATTGCTAATAGACATATTAATATTTACGGTGTTAAACTTTGCAGTTACAGTATTGTCAACACTTATAGTACCAGTGTTTTCACCTACCAAACCACCAGCAAATACATTGTTCTTATTTTGTACATTAATTGTTTTACCATTTGTGTCATTACCATTTACAGTACAACCGATAATTTGTCCGCCATTGTTCTTACCAGCAATCACACCTACATAAGTGTTGCCGTCGTTGTCGTCGTCAAGATTAATTTGTATCCCCTCAATGTTAAGACCAATGATACGTGCGTTTTCACCTAAGAAGCCGAAGAAACCATAGTAATTTGTGTCAGCGATGTCATTAATAATTAGATTGCTGATTGTAATACCATCTTCTACGATAAATGTAGCATTAAATGGGTGTTCTTCGTCACCAACAGGAGTCCATGCTTCTGTCAAAACAACATTTCTGTCAATATAGTAAACGCCACTACTACTGATACTACCGTTGTATTCGTTATCGTCTGCAAAGTCTCTCTCAAACAATTCTACTAAATTGATTTGAGTTGCAGGCTCGTCTGGGTCAGTAGGGTCATCAGGGTCGCTAGGGTCTTCTGGTGGTAGAGTTGCATAATCACCACCGTCATAAATTACGTCAGAAATCTTAGTTGCGTTAGACCTAATGTAAGGATAGCCATTGTTAACATTTGCGTCTATGTTCCAAACATTGTTAAAATCCCAAGCCAAATAATTACCCTTATAGTCATAAGTAATAAATGCTAAATCAGGGTTAAATGCGCTAGTTGCGTCTTCGCCACTTTCTTGCTCATTCATTGCTGCGATTTGTTCAGCAGTTGGAGCAGTAGACATTAAAGCACTTTGTAATACGTTATTTGCTAAATATGCAGAAGTACTGTTTTCAATACCACCTACACCATTTAAGCCGTCTCTGTGCAAATAGTAGTTACCATAAATTCTATTATATTCTTCTTGAGCATCACTGCCAGCATCTAAAACTACTAAGTTTGTGTCGTCGTTGTTTAAGTTTGCACCAACAATAGCGCCTACACTAGCATTTGCACCAGTAGCGGTAACTGGAATAGTTGAATAGTTAGAAACAACACTTGCCTTAAAGTCTCTAGTTACAGTAATATAAGTATTGTAACCTACAATACCCCCAACTTTTGCGTTGTCTGTATCAGAAGTTATTGAACTTGTAATAAAGTCCATTGATATAGGTTTACCTTCAGCTGAATATGTGTTGAATATAAGTCCTGCTCTATTTTGGCCTGCTATACCACCAACATACAAGCCGCCATTAATAATACCCGTAAATGAAGAATATTGAATTCTTGCGCTGTAACTACCATTATTACCAGAAACGATACCAGCAATTCCTCCGACTGAAGATGTACTTAAAACAGTTGACAAAGCAGAATTAATAACATTTACAAAGTTTACTTCACCATAAACGATACCTGCAACAATACCTGCTGTTTCGTAAGTATAACCTCCTACAAATGCATTTTCAATATTGAGATGCTCTACTTTACCCTTGTAACCGATTTGAGCGAATAGACCAGCATTAATAATATTTTCTTCAGTAGTATTTAAACTAGTCAAATAAGCTAAATATGCTTTTTGTTCATCTGATAGGTCACTTTCCATAAGGGAATTCAAAATTTCTTTATCCTCTTCACTTAGTTGAAATAAAGTAAAGTTTAAAATCTTGTGGTTATTACCATTATAAGTACCTGTAAAGCCGTTTGTATCGGTATCACCTATAGGTTTCCATGCTTCAGTCGCTACACTCATATCAATATCGGCAGTTTGAATGTAGTTCGCTGTCAAAGGTAAAGTTACCCCAATACTTGCCAAATCTGTATAGTTACGTACATAGTAAGGGTTCTCCGTGGTACCATCACCCACATTTACAGTAATTGATAAGTTTTGAAAATTTTCATTAGTTGTCTGCAACTGAAGTTCCACAGAACCGCCCTTTAATGCTTCAAATCTAAAGACATTTTCACGAACCATTTCTTTAAATACAACTACTGTTTCATCAGTACTAACCAAAGAATAGTCTTCGCTAGATGGGTTAGTCCTTGTAACAGTAATATCTATCGTCTCACCTACGTTAGCATATTTTACTAGATTATCGCCATTACCATCTTCTAAACTAAAAGCCTCATCATTAGTTAAAAAGTAGAAAATAGTTAGACCAATACTAATAACGACAATTACAACTAGTAAAAAGATTAAAAATCTACTTAACCATTTAGTCATAATTTCCTCTCCTATCTCTTCTTTTCCCTATATTTTAGGATTTCTATACCTTTATTATATAATAAAAAGCCTAAATTGTCAATATACAACCTAATAAATTTTATATATATTTAGTTTTATCCAAAAACGTAAATAAAATGTCTAGAAATCATATTAATCACAAATTTTTTATAAAAAAACCTAAAAGCATTATTTTAGTAACATAGTACTTTTGCTCTTAGGCTATATTATATATTATAACATTATTTATATTTTAACATTATTTAAAATAATTATCAAATTTTAGTGCAGATTTACCCGATATTGTTTATAATCCTAAACTAATTGCTAATGCGTAGTCAATTTCGTTTAGTTTTTCCGTTGCGTTGCCTATTTTTTCTAGCAACCGCGCCTTGTCTAATGTGCGTATTTGCTCTAAAAGAATCACACTATCTTTTTCTAAACCGTATGTATGAGCATTTAATTCAATATGCGTAGGCAATTTTGCCTTATTAATTTTGCTCGTTATGGCCGCGACAATTACCGTAGGACTATATTTATTACCCACATCGTTCTGCACGATTAGCACAGGACGCACTCCACCCTGTTCGCTACCTACCACAGGGGATAAGTTTGCATAATAAATATCGCCACGTTTAATTGTATCCAAAATTAATTTTGCTCCTTAATCCATTTTTCATAATCAAAATCTGGCAAATCACCCCAAATTTCAACTTCAGAAAAGCCTTTAAAATTTTGATAAGCCCTTTCTAACAGTATATGTGCCGTTTTATATTTTTTGTGCCTAATTAATTTGCTAGCCTTTAATTTATATTCACCAAAATTATTTGCCATTATAATTTATCCCTTTTATACCCTGTTTTATACCTAAAATTAAAAAAATATAGGCTATTTCTAGTCTATATTTTGTAAATTGTGCTAAATTATACTTAATTTGCAATACAAATTGCGATTGCCATACCTGCATCGTGAGAAATTGAGATATCTATTTCAGTAAAGCCTAAGTCGTTGTACTTTTCTTTCGCCCGAGAATAAAGATTAACTATGGGTCTAGAATTTTCGTCATTTATAATTTCAACTTCTTTTAGTTTGATGCCATTTCCTATTCCCGTGCCTAGCACTTTTAAAATGGCTTCTTTTGCGCAAAATTTGCCCGCAAGCCTTTCTAGTTTACCTACTTCGGTTTTATTTTGCAAAATATGCTCAATTTCCTTATCGGTAAAAATTTTGTTTAGAAACTTCTCATTTTTAATAAATTTTTTAAACCGTTTTATTCTAACTATGTCAATCCCCGTTCTCATTCTCTGCCCTTTTAATTTGGTACACTGCGCTATTTATTGTATCCCAGTCAAAGCCTTTGCTTGCTAAATGGCGATATAATTTTTCAAAATTTTGCTGTGTTCTCTCTTTGTTTTTCATAAATTTTTGCGCCATTTGTAATACAGCATCGTCTTGTGGTTCTAACTCGTCTAAAACTGTGTCTATAATTGAATTTGGCACGCCACGTTGTTGCAAAGCAAAACGCATTTTCTTTTTACCATATTTATTAATATAGCAATTTACGTAATTTTTTGCGTATACTTCGTCATTAATATAATGGTAAGAGTCTAATTTGTCAACTGTATTTTGGCATAATTTGGGCATATAGCCTTTACTTTTTAAATAATCATACACCTGCTTACGCGTTTTCTGAGTCTTGCTAATTAAGTCAACAGCCAACTCAAAGGCTTCGCTAGATTCGCTCTCAAAAGCGATATCTTCTAGTTCTTGTAAAGTGACTTCCTGCCCAACTTTTATCTTGTATTTGAAAACCGTAAATTCGTTTAAGGTACAAATATAACTATTATCAACATAGATATGCTGGCGGGCTTTCTTGCCTTTTGCTTGTTTTATGTCTGTAATAATTCCCATTTTTATTATCCTTTATTACTCATATTTGGAAAACAACACATTGTTTTGCCTAAAATTTGTGCGTTGTCTATTTCTTCGTCTTCCCTTGCTATGAAATCTATTTCGGCGCCATTTTCAAAATTTGTGTTAGTTATAACTACAAACCTATTTTCAATTTGCTTTAAAAAAGGCTGATATTTATTATAATCTAACTTAATTTTGCAAATGTTAGACCTATAATACATAATTTTTTGCGAATTCTCTAGGCAACTTGTCGCAGTACCAGTATAGGCTCGCAATAAGCCACCAGCTCCTAACTTTATACCGCCAAAATACCGCACAACTACCAAAACTACATTATATAAATTTTGCTTTTCTAATACTTGCAAAATCGGTCTGCCCGCAGTACCACTAGGCTCGCCATCATCACTTGCTTTACTCGTGTTTAGCAATCTATAAGCAAAACAAACGTGCCTAGCGTCTGAGTATTTTTTGCGAATTTCTTGTATAAATTCTTCCGCATGCTCAGCATTTTCTACGAACTTAGCAAAACCTAAAAAACGAGATTTATTTATCAAAATCTCGCTTGTAAAAACCTTTTCTTGAATAATTGATAAGAAATTTTCCATTATTTCACTATCACTCTTACGATATTCTTTTTGCCTTTTTTAAGTATGAAATTTTCGCTAGGGCAAGCAAAATCAATATTGTCTACGACTACATCATTTACTCGTACCCCACCGCCAGCGATTAATTTTTTAGCATCGCCACGTGATTGAGCGAAATTAATTGCGACCAAACAATCTATAATGTTTAAGTCGTCTAAAGTGATTTCAATTTCGGGCATTTCTTCGCTTTCGCCTAAAAATGCACCGCGCGCTTGCTTTAATGCTTCGTCTGCGCTTTCTTTACCACGAACGAGTTTCGTAACTTCGTAGGCTAGTCTTTCTTTTGCTTCGTTTATTTCCTTGCCTTTTTTAGCGCAAATTTGCTTGATTTCTTCTCTAGGTACAAGCGTCAGCATATTAAACCATTCTTCTACTTTTTCGTCTTCTACATTTCTCAACACTTGAAAAAAGTCATAGTCAGAAAACTTTTCTCTATCAAGCCAAACAGCACCGCCTGCAGACTTACCCATTTTGCTACCGTCAGATTTTGTAAGTAGCGGAGTCGTCAAGCAATAAACGGGAGCATTTTCCCTTCTCCTAATCAATTCAGCACCTGCGACAATATTTGCCCACTGGTCGCTACCGCCTAATTCTACCGTACAATTATAGTTTTTAAACAAGTACCAAAAATCATATGCTTGCATTGGCATATAATTAAATTCTAAGAAACTAAGTCCGTTTTGCATACGTTGTTCAAAACAGCCCGAACTCAACATTTTGTTTACGGACATATTTAGCCCTACAATATTTAAAAATTCAATGTAACCCATTTTACTAAACCAGTCATCGTTATTTACTATAACTAGTTTATTTGAACAATTTTTATCAAAAAAAGATGCTATTTGCTCGCCTATTTTACGCACATTTTCGTCTCGTTGCTCTTGAGTAATCATAGGGCGCATATCGTTTCTGCCCGAAGGGTCGCCTATTCTACCTGTTGCCCCACCTAAAAGAGCAATAGGAGTGTGTCCCGCTCTCTGCATACGTACTAATTGCAGAATACTTGCCAAATGTCCTATATGTAAACTATCAGCCGTAGGGTCAAAACCAGCATAGCAAACCACTTTTTCCTTGCCTAAAATTTCTTTTAGTTCTTCTGGGTAAATTGACTGGTAAATCAAGCCACGTTCATTCATTTCGTCAAAAACATTTTCCATTTTTAGCCATTCCTTTGTTTTATAATGCTTTGATTATAGCATAAATACTCCATTAAATCAACTAAAAAAAGGCAAGCAAAACTGCCCCCTTTTGTTAATTTTCTTCTTTTGCAATGAAATTTACACAAGACAAAATAGGAATTATGTACCCTACTCTTTTGGCGTCTAATAAATATGTACCATTTTGTGCTTTTTTTACTATGTCAAGATTCATTAACATATTGATATGATGGTAAAATTTTCCTGTTGTTTCAAAACCGCATTTTTCCATAATCTCGGTAGATGTTGCACAGTGATTTAATAGTATTTTAATAATTTCAATTCTATCTTGATTTGCTAACACGCTCAATAGTTTTTCGGCTTCAAAAGAATCAATAATTTTTATTTTTTCTACTGATGCACATAAAGAGAAACGTGATGAAACATCTCCATTGTCAAAATAACCTATTGCGAGTACATCTTGCTTTCCATTTAGTATTCTTTCTACATACTCATATGTATTTTTTTTCAATCTTTCATTTGCTTCTTCTTCTGTTTCTGCTTTTCTTGTTTGTTCTTTAGGTTTTACGCTTTCTTCCATTTTTTGTGTAAGTTTTTCAATGCTTTGCTCTAATTTAGTTAATCTTTCTTCAAAATTTTCCATAATTTTCACCCCTTTTGATTACGTATTTACGTAAATACGTAGATATAATAATATAAAAATGACGATTTGTCAATACTTTTTTCAAAATTTTTTTAAAATTTACGTAATTTTGTAATTTTATAATTAGAAATGAAGTATTATAATTCAAAATACTTATTTTAGTGTAATTGTTTAGATTATAAAATAATACATTCAATTTATTTAACTTTTTAAAAAGAAAAAGGCAATAGCATAACACCACTATTTCCTACATTCTATAATTTATAAACTAAATTTCATATTTTTAAATTAAATATTAAATTAACTAAGCATTAAAAATTACACAAATTAAAAAATTTATTTAGAAAAATTCTTGCAATTGTGTTTGGCGTCCTTCCTTTGCCATTTTTATATTTTGTTGTATTTCAAAATATTGATTGCAAAACTTTACTGCTTTGTTACATTCTTTTTTTATTCTTTCAAATTCTGCATCTTGTTTAATTGCTTGTGCTTGTTTTAGCCCGCTTTTTAGATATGATTTAAAACTTTCTATATATTCATATCCAAATATATCAATAAAAAACTTCAAATTCCCTTTCTTTAAGTCATAATCTTTAACTATGGCGCTTTGCCTAATTTCGTCTTCTTCATTTTCTAGTGAATAGTCAAGAGCAATATACTTAACTCTACCTACTTCGTCGTGAATTTCTGTTTTTGTAAAATCGTCTCTATTAACAGTTGACCCATCATTATGAATAACCTGCTCGGTATATTCTATTAAATCGTCTTTGCTTAATCTTTCTATATACATAATATTGCTCCTTTTTAAATATAAGTGCAGTTTAGCACAGGTTTAGGCAATTGTCAATTTTATTAAACTAAACTTTTAAAAATATATTAAAATTGATTTTGAAAAATTTTGTTTTATGGTATAATTGAGCATAGTATTAGCATTTTCGCTATAATTTGGAGGAAAAATGAAAGAAAAAAATTACACAAAAGTAAATTCTTGTCCGCATTCTAACCCTGCACCTATTCCACAAGAAGGACAATGGAATCAAGTAACAGATATTAGTCAAATTAGTGGTTTTAGTCATGGTTGCGGTAAATGTGCACCACGTCAAGGTGTTTGTAAACTTACGCTTAATGTAAAAAATGGAATTATTCAAGAAGCGCTAATTGAAACTGTGGGTTGCAGTGGTATGACTCATTCTGCTTGTATGGCTAGCGAAATTTTAGTAGGTCTCACACTTTTAGAAGCGTTAAATACTGATTTGGTATGCGATGCAATAAATGACGCTATGAAAGATATTTTTCAACAACTCGCCTATGGTCGTAGCCAAAGTGCCTTTTCTCTGGGCGGACTCTCAATAGGCGCTGGTATTGAAGAATTAGGCTCAACGCATCATAGCAGAGTCGGTACTACTTATTCAAATAAAAATGTCGGCACTCGTTATTATAACACTACCGAAGGTTACACCACGCGCCTTGCCCTTGATGAAAATAACGAAATTATAGGCTATGAGTACGTAAATTTGCCTAGATTATTGCAAAATATCCGCAAAGGTATGGACGCAAAAGACGCGCTCATTCATTCCGCTGGTACGTATGGAAGATTTGACGAAGCAGTAAAAATAATAGACACAATGGAGGAAGATTTATAATGAAATTATTTGAAGGATTTCAAGAACGCGAAAAGAGCATTTCTCTATTACTCAAAAAATATAATATTTCTTCCTTGCAAGAAGTGTATGATTTGGCTGAAAATGTTTTAAATTGCGAAGATTTCGTTAAAAAAGTACAGCCTATTGTTTTTGATAATGCTGTTTGGGCTTTTAGAACGGGTGCTGCATTAGCAATTAAAACTCGTACAAAAGACCCGCAACAAATCGCTTTACTTTTAGGCGAAGCTTTGCAGGCTTTCTGTATCCCTGGTTCTGTTGCCGATACTAGAAAAGTGGGTTTGGGGCACGGCAGGCTTGCTTATACCCTACTAGACGAAAAGACTAAATGTTTTTGTTTCCTCGCTGGGCACGAATCATTTGCCGCTAGCGAAGGCGCAATAGCACTTGCCACAAGCGTAAATAAAGTGCGTAAAACTCCTCTAAAAGTAATTATCAATGGTTTAGGGAAAGACGCCGCATATATTATTAGCCGAATCGGTGGGTTTACCTATGTGCAAACTGATTATGACTACACACAAGATAAACTAATTATTAAAGGCTCCAAAAAATTTGGCAATGGTGCAAGAAGCGATGTCAAGGTTTATGGCGCTTTGAGTGTTAGCGAAGGTGTGGCAATCTGCGCTTATGAACAGGTTGATATTTCAATAACGGGAAATTCAACTAACCCTACCCGCTTCCAACACCCTGTGGCTGGTATTTATAAAAAATATTGTGTAAATCATAACTTGCCATACTTCTCTATTGCTAGTGGTGGCGGAACGGGACGAACACTCCACCCTGACAACTTAGCCGCTGGTCCTGCTAGTTATGGACTGACCGACACTATGGGTAGAATGCACTGCGACGCACAATTCGCTGGCAGTAGTTCTGTCCCCGCCCACGTGAATATGATGGGGTTTGTAGGTATGGGCAACAATCCATTAATGGGTTGCACGGCAAGTTTAGCAGTGAGATTGAGCGAACTGATAAACTAGCCACCTACAAGTCAACCGCACTTTTGTACGCGGAGTATTAGATAAGTGTAAACGGTAAACTTACGAACGGGCTAATTAAGTGCCTAAGTCCAACAAAAGTGTATGGGGCTACCTTATGACAACAACCCATTAATGGGTTGCACGGCGAGTTTAGCAGTTCGCCTTAGCGAATTGATAAACTAGCCACCTATAAACTGTACTAACTATAACAAATATTACAATATTTAAAAGAGAATCCTATGTTTTTTAGATTTTTAACATATAACAAATTTAAAGATAAATACTGGCTAAAATACTCCCCTGACAAACGCTTAACTATATTTCAAAAATTAGAGAATATACAAGCTAAAAAATTACATCGCCCCGCTTGCGAAATATTATCATGCGACTTTGAAAGTGATTTGGCAGGCAGATTTAATGGACAAAATCAAAAAATTTATTTAAATGAAATATTTTTGACTAATAGTGATTTAAGATTTTTTGGAATGGCTACCTTGTTTCACGAAGGCAGACATGCTTTTCAATACAAATGCTGTTTTGGAAGTAATAAGCGTATTTTCCCTTTTTCTGCAACTTCTAGGTGGCGAAAAAATTTTCAAGGTTATGCAAATTCTCAAACAGACCAGTTCTCTTTTTATGCTATGCAACCTGTTGAACGTGATGCCTGCAAATATGCTATAAATAGATTAAAACAATTTAGACGAAGATTTGAAGGCAATTTTTTATTTGAAACAACTTTACGAATATTAGAAAAAGACTATGCGGAAACAAAAATCAACGCAAAAAAAGAATTAGGCATATTTTATCAATTAAAAGTCTTAAAAAACAATAAGAAAAATAGAGAAAATTTATCAAGAGATTAAATTGACCAAACCTTATAATATGCTTTTGTATTTTATGAAAAATCCTAACCCCGTAGGTTTAAGGTGCATCAATTATCAAATTTTTTTATCATTTATTTTATATTTATTAACTTGAAATCTTTTAGATAAAATCACTTGATATAGTAAAATTTGCTATACATTTTTAATGTTTATACTTGCTACTAGAACACTACGAATTATTTGTAGTGTTTTTTATAACAAAAAATAAGGGCTTGATTAGTCCTTATTTTCTTTTGCGTTATTAATTAAATTATCCGTTTGTTGCTTTATTGCATTTAGTTCTTGCTGGAGTTGTAAAACTTTATATCTTTGCCTTTCTTCTGCTAATTCTTGCTCTAACATTCTTTGTTGTTCATTATATATTGTGCTTTCTACCACTTGATTTGTGTTTTCATTATTTGAATTTGTACTATCATTTTGATTGAAATCATACCTTTTCATTAGTGGTAATAGACAAAAACACAAATTGCTCAATAAAATAAAAATATATACATTAACAATATAAGTTGCTAAAAAATCGCCTATGGATAACCCACCATATATAATAGTTATAATACCTAATAATATCACGCAAAATGTATTAGTAGTATAAAATGCATAATGATAATAATTTCCCTTCCTAGTTACACAATAAACTATTAATGCCATATTTATTAAAATAAATATCAATGCAATTATCAAACCTAGAAGGACAATTACATAATCCCTAAAACTTGCCATAAATAACATAATAACAGAAATTAATGACATAATTAAAAAAATTATAGAAAATATAATCACACAAAGTTTTGTCAATAATCTTGCATAATATTTGTGCTTGTTTTCGTTATTAAAATTTTGATTACTTGATTCATAATCATTACTGAACATATCCATATACTCCCCCAACCTTCTTTTATTTTGATTTATTATATTATACGGTGAGATTTCTCACTTGTCAAGTATTTTGGTGAGATTTCTCATATAATAACTGTATGATAATAGGTCAAAGAATTAAAGAGTTAAGGTTGGAGCGTGGACTTAGTCTGCAAAAATTAGCCGAAGCAATCGGTGTAGACAAACACGCAATAATTTACTGGGAAAATGAAATTAATGAACCGAAAGCAAATTATATTGTAAAACTTGCCACATTTTTTAACGTGAGTGCTGATTATTTACTCGGTTTAACTGACGAATACTGAATTATTAAGATAGTGTTGACTAACAATAATAAGTGTGATATTATATTTATGTATAATAAAACAAGGAGATTTGAAATTATGACTAACAAAAATGGTACTACATTCAAAGTACAACAAGAACCTGCTTACTCATTGGACATTGCAACACTACCAATTGAAGGAGAAGCCTTTCCTTCTCAAAGAAAAATTTTTAGAGAGACAAATGGTTCATTACGTTCAATTTATAGACACTTTAATGGCACTTATATAGGAAGTGGAGCTTATAATAATCCTTCTCGCTCATCAAAAGAGCAACAACAACTAGATTTAGAATTTTTGAGTGATATAATTAGGCAAGAAAATAATGAGCGTTTGGACGATAAAAGTCTAAAAGTTCTATACAATTATTTAAGTCAAGGCGAAATGGTATCTGGAGACGGCAAATCATTTGTAAATGCTATTCGTACACAACACGAATACAAAGGTCCTATAACTATATGGGCTGTGGTTGCTTACGATGGCGAATTAGACAGCGGAAAGGACGAAATTCCTTATGCTTATGGTAAAAATACTCACCTTTGTGAAGGTGTATCAAGTTTTAAAGAACTAGCTAGACAAATTAACCAAGAAAATATAAAACAGGGCAAAAAAGATTTAGAAATTGAAATGGGTAGTTAATCCATATAATACAAATTTTAAGAGCAAATGAATATTTGCTCTTTTTTGTTATAAAAAAACTTTAATTAATTATTTGCTATATTATTTTTAATGTAAATAGAACGCAACTATTCGTTGGTATAATAATTAGACTATTTAATTTAAAATTTTTATTAATAATATTGGATATAGGCTAACATACAAAAACAATTTAACAAAGAGAGCGTTCTACAAGTAACTACCCATAAATAGCTAATGCATAAAAACAAAGCAAAAACAAGAAATCATTAAGTATACTTATTTCTCAAGCAACAAAGTTAAATTGTGCGGAGCGTTTTAGGCAATTAATACAAAAAAACACAAGTATTCAACAAGAAAAGCTTGACAAATCGCTATCTATTGTATACAATTTTTTCAATTGTGGATAATTAGTGGCTTTTTAGACTTATTATTAAATTTTTATAAAATTGCTTACGATTTTCCATACTTTTTTAAATGTTTTCATAAAAATAAAAGGAGAAAAATTATGTTTACAATTGACGATGTAGAAAAAAATTTTAATTTAGGACAACAAACAAAAAGAATATACGATGCTCAAAACTCTCTAAACCCTGATTCATTTTACTTTATTGAAGGAGAGTATCAAGGTTCGCGTGTAACATATGAAATGAGTAAAATTGACCAAGAGAGCTTAGATTTTTACTATGAAACTGCTTTTGCAAATTATTGGAAACGTGGAGTAGAAAAAGAAATGAAACAAAAAGGGCAACAAATTAGCCCATCACGCATTCAATTAGAAATGGCACAATCTTTACCTGCTTTAAATCAATTATGTGGTGCAATCCTTGATTCTAAAGGACAAGGTATAAATTTAAAGCAATTATTAAACAATCCTAACTTTGCAAATTTACCTTATACTAAGATGTTCGTAGATACTTTTTCATCTAGTCCTTATCGTTTTAAATCTTTATTTGAAGCTATGACTAATAATATTAATTCTAAAAAAGTTTTAAATAGTTGTTCTTGCAAAAATGATGTAATTACATTTGATTTGAAAGACAAAGAACAAGTTTCTACCAAACAATCATATTGGGAAATAAGTAAATAAAAGTAAATAATTAATACATTTTATTTAATAAAAAAGTCTTATTAGTTTAATCTAATAAGATTTTTCTTTTTATGTGTAAATTTATTTTAATAAATTAATATAAATTATAAAAAATATAGAGAGAGAAGTATATAAACACGTATAAAAATATTATTGATTGCTTATCTTAAAAAGAGCATGTCACTTTCTGATAAGTCTTCTTTTGATTTTTCTCTTTTATTTTTGATATAGTTTTTCATTTGTTTAAATAAATTATGATTATTTTCAGCATTTAACTCTTGCGGTTTATCTTCAGTTTGTATTGTACAATTACTATTACCTACTATTGAATTTTGTGAAGTGTTTAAGCTTGTATTTTGTACTAGAGGTTGATTTAAATAATCAATTGATTTTTCTTTTGTCAATGTTAATCCGTATTCTCTTGCTAATTCCATACATTTTTGATATTGTGGTGTATCCAAAAAATGTAAATCTTCCCTTATATTATCATTATTAAAAGTATATACAACCCAACGCGATTTATAAACTAAATTCCCTAGTTCATCACATTTAAATCCTTTTGGTAATCTAAGTTGCGTTGGTTTACAGTTTAGGTAAATTTTATTAGCATAATCTTCATGAAATTTAGGGTCTAAAATATTAAAATCAACATTGGGATTTAAAGTTTGCAAATCATACGCCAAATCTAGTGCTGTAGAAACTTTTAAAACTATATCTAAATTAAAAGCCTCATTTACATTATTTATTTTGCAACAAGTATTTCTGCCCCATTCTAAAGTGTTGTTTGTTTTATTATATTTTACATCAAAAGGCAACACTAACTCGGAAATTGGCAAAGCTGAAAAAATCCACTGTAATGTATAATCATTCCAATTATATTTTTGAGATGAGAACTCTTCATTAGGAATACGGATATTACAATAACCATTTAATTTTTTGACATCGCGTATGAATGTAACTAAATCTGCTCTATACTCAAATTGTTCTTTCATTTATCTTTTATCCTTTGACAATCATTGCAAATTATTATAACATGTTCAATTAAAAAGTCAATATTTAAACATTTAAAATTCAACTAATAAAATAAAATTTATACTGTTTACATATTTTTAAAAAATAAAATAACATAAAATGAAACTCACTAATAATACATTAAATATTTTAAATAACAAAAAAACCGACTATAACTAATGTTATAATCGGAATGGAATCTGGCAACGTCCTACTTTCCCAAGCAGCTGCCCGCTAAGTATCCTCGGCGCAGAAGGGCTTAACTTCTGTGTTCGGAATGAGAACAGGTGGAACCCCTTCGCCATAGTCACCAGAAATGGTTCAGTGTGTATATCACAACTGCATAATTAATATATACTATTTTTATAAATTTGTCAACACATATTCAATATTTTTTAACTTAACAAATCAACGGGAAACTACTCATATAAGTATTTTTCCATTTGATCAAGCCCTCGACCTATTAGTATTAGTCAGCTGAATACATTACTGTACTTACACCTCTAACCTATCAACCTCGTAATCTACAAGGGGTCTTACCAGACTAACTCT
>CALWTE010000032.1 GCA_944384375.1 uncultured Clostridia bacterium
CGAGGGATTTTAAGTCCCTTGCGTCTGCCAATTCCGCCACTTCGGCATATTATGGAGGTGCCAACCAGATTTGAACTGGTGAATGAAGGTTTTGCAGACCTTGGCCTTACCACTTGGCTATGGCACCCCGTAATATATTTTTGAACGGAACTTTTATTATTCTAGCATATAAAAAAAATCTTTGCAAGCATTTTTGCCAAATTTTTTAAAGTTCCTATATACTTTTATATGCCATATAAATTATTTACGTTCTAATGAGTAAATATATTAGTAAAAACAAGTAAAATTTGCTAATTTAAAAATTTTTTAAAAAATTCATTAAAAACACTTGCATTATGTTTAAAAATTTGATATTATAAAATTGTTCGCTTGAAAAAGCGGACAAACTTTGGGAGCTTAGCTCAGCTGGTAGAGCATCTGCCTTACAAGCAGAGGGTCATAGGTTCGAGCCCTATAGCTCCCACCATTTTTGCGAGAGTAGCTCAGTTGGTAGAGCGTTACCTTGCCAAGGTAAATGTCGCGGGTTCGAGTCCCGTCTCTCGCTCCACCTCAAAAATCGTACGAGTTCTTTACGGGACTCGTATTTTTGTTTCACAAAAATTGTATGCTCTGCATACACCCGCTTTTTAGTTTGAGCCTTTGGCTCAATCAACTGCACAAGTCTAATCCAAATAAATTTGTCTTTTCCTTTGTTTGTTGGCGCAAGTTCGAGTCCCGTCTCTTGCTCCACTTAAAACTTATACGGGTCCTTTACGGGACTCGTATTTTTGTTTCACAAAAATTGTATACTTTGCATACACCCGCTTTTTAGTTTGAGCCTTTGGCTCAATCAACTGCACAAGCCTAATCCAAATAAATTTGTGTAAATTTTATATCTGTATTTATTTTTTATTCATTTATATAAGTGAAATTCAAATGGTGAAAGTTTATTATTAAATTAACATTATTTTTGTTTACGACAAATAACTTAATATGATATAATATAAGTATAAGTTTATAAGTTTTTTAAAGTAGGTGAATTATGAAATTAACCATTTTAGGTACTATGAGTCCTTATTCTAAACCAAATAGTGCTTGTCCAGCTTATTTGATTGAAACAGATAAAGCAAGGATTCTATTAGATTGCGGTAGCGGCTCTCATAGGTTTTTTGATATGCAAAATAAACTAGAAGGCTTAAATATCGTTATTTCACATTTACACCGTGATCATTATAATGATTTGTTTAATTATCAATATTCGTCATTTGTGTTACATAGGCAAAATAAGATTTCAAAACCTATTAATATATATTTACCAACACTACCGCAACAAATAGTTCAAGACATAAAACAAGAATGTCATGCTTTTTGTTGTTATTATCCAATAAGTCAACATCAAGAATTAGAAATAGGTGATTTAAAAATAAATTTTATGAAAACAGAACATTCTAGGGAAGTTGACACTTATGCAATAAAAATAACTGAAGGCGACCAAGTGTTGACTTATACCGCAGATATGTCTTTTTCCGCTAAAGATAAAATTAGTGAATTTGCAAAAAATTCTAATATTTTGCTTTGTGAGGCTAGTTTGTTGCAGAATTATGGTTTTCCGGAAATAAATTCACACTTAACGGCAAAGCAAGCTGGTATTATAGCAAAACAGGCAAATGTTGATAAATTGATTTTAACTCATTTTTGGCCAGAGGAAGATTTAGAAAATTACTTAAGGGAAGCAAAATCTGTATTTGGTAATACTATTATAGCAAAGGAAAATATGATAGTTGATTTAAATAAAAAGATGGAGTTTTTTAAAAATGAAAATAGGTTTCTATGCAGGTAGTTTTGACCCATTTACAAATGGACACTTACATATTGTAAAAACAGCATCAAAAATTTTTGATAAAGTTATTGTTGGCATAGGCGAAAATAATTCTAAAACCAGAAGATTTGATAAAGTAAATATGAAACAAGCAATTAATAAAGTTTTTAAACAAGAAAATTTAGTAAATTGTGAATGTATTATTTTTAGTGGGTTAACTGCCGATGTTGCAAAAAAGCATAATGCAACAATGTTAATTAGAGGAGTGAGAAACGGAATTGATTATGATTATGAGGAAAATTTAGCTCTTATTAATGAAGAAGTTTCTGGACTTGATACCATTTATATAAGAGCAGGGAAATTAGGATATTTAAGTTCTAGTATGGTTTATGAATTGATAAAATATAAAAAAGATGTGTCAAAATATCTACCAAAAACTATAGACAATTTAATAAAAAATTAATTTTAAAATTTAGAGAATAGAACATTTATTCATTTTACTTTTTATTATAACTATGCTAAAATAAAGAGCATTAAGGAGAAAGTATTTTGCGTATTTTAGGAATAGACCCAGGTTTTGGTATAATAGGCTTTGGGGTAATTGATAAAGAAAATTCAGGACTTAGTGTTATTGATTATGGGGTTATCACAACACCTAAAGAGATGCCCTTTAATGAGCGTTTGCGCGTAATTTATGATAGTATGAATGCCCTTTTAGATAGATACAAGCCTGACGAAGTGTCTATTGAAGAACTATATTTTAATAAAAACATTACTACAGGTATAAAAGTTGCGGAAGCGCGTGGCATAATCTTGTTAACTTTTCAACAGCATAAATTACCTATTTTTGAATACACTCCGCAAGATATAAAATTAGCGTTAACAGGGCAAGGCAGGGCGACAAAACATCAAATGCAATTTATGGTTAAGACTCTTTTAAGACTTACCAAAATCCCTAGACCAGACGATGCTGCCGATGCTGTGGCAGTTGCACTTTGCCATTCACAAACAAATCAAATGATGAGAGCGAGGTAAAAAGTGATTAGTTTTTTAAAAGGAATAATAGCAGATAAAGGCTTAAACACCGTTGAAATAGATGTAAACGGAGTGGGCTTTGAAGTAATGGTAAGTAGTTTTTGCTACTTAAAACTAGGTGAAATCGGCGAACCTATAACAATTCAAACCTATATGCACGTTAGAGAAGATGAAATGAGTTTATATGGCTTCTTTGATAAATTTGAAAAAGAAGTTTTTCTAAAATTGCTTTTAGTAAATGGTGTAGGCCCTAAAATGGCTATAAATATTTTAAGTGGAGTTTCGGCTGAAGATTTAAGTTATGCTATTGCCACTCAAAATGCGGGCGCTTTGAAAAATATAAAAGGTGTGGGTGCAAAAATTCGTGATAGAATTTTACTGGAATTAAAAGAAAAAATGGATGCATTATCGCATTTGACAGCTACTGCAATTACAAATACCGAGCTTAACACCAGCGAAACTTTCAACACAGCTCTTAACGTAATGATAGACTGGGGCGTACCAAAAGCACACGCGCAAGATATTTTAACAAAAGTTTATACTTCTAGTGATGATATGGAAACTTTAATTGCTAAAGCATTTAGAGAATTAGGGAGATAGTTTATGTTTACTGACGAAGACGACAGATTTATTGCCAGTACTAAATCAGAAATTGATGAAGTAATAGAAAATAGTTTACGTCCTACAACATTAAATGAGTATGTAGGGCAGAAAAAAATAAAAGATAGCCTTTCTATATATATACAAGCGGCAAAATCTAGGAAAGAAGCCCTAGACCACGTTTTGCTTTTTGGTCCACCAGGACTAGGAAAAACTACGTTATCACATATTATTGCAAATGAACTAGGCGCACAATTAAAAGTTACTAGTGGCCCTGCGATTGAACACGCGGCAGATTTAGCGGCAATTTTAACTAATTTAGGGCGAAATGACGTACTATTTATTGACGAAATTCACCGTTTGAGCAGGGCTGTAGAAGAAGTTCTGTATCCTGCTATGGAAGATTTTGCTCTTGACTTTGTAGTGGGCAAAGGCCCCGCAGCAAAGAGTATTAGGCTAAAAATACAGCCTTTTACACTTATAGGTGCAACTACTAGAGCAGGTATGTTGACAGGGCCCCTTAGGGATAGATTTGGTGTTTTAGGTAGGCTAGAACTATACGAGCCAGAAGAATTGAGTGAAATTTTACGACGTTCTGCAAATATATTAGATATAGATTTAACTCCAGAAGCGGGGCTATTGATTGCAAAATCTTCACGTGGTACACCTAGAATTGCAAATCGTTTCCTAAAACGTATTAGGGACTATGCCGAAGTAAAGGGAACGGGTAAAATTGATGCCGATATCACACAAAAAGCCTTGAAAATGATGGAAGTTGACGAGTTGGGGCTAGATTTTGTTGACCATAGATTACTTACCACTATTATTGATAAATTTAACGGCGGTCCAGTGGGACTAGATACGTTGTCAGCAGCGACAGGAGAAGAAAGTACGACCATTGAAGAAGCGTACGAGCCTTATCTAATTCAAATGGGGTTTATTGCTAGAACTAATAAGGGTAGAGTAGCAATGCCACGTGCTTACGAGCATTTAGGCAAAAAATTAGAGCCTAATAAAGAAAAACAACTAAAAGAGTTTTCAAAAGACAAAAATTCACTTTAATTGACAAAATTTACCTTTAAAATAGTTGCTTTTTTTAGGTATTTATGCTAAAGTTTACTTATAACATTTCAAGGAGAATTTATGATTAGTAATTTATTAAGTAGCAATGGCGGTAGTGGTTCTTGGTGGATTTTATTAATTTTGGTTGCCGTTTTGGTAATTATGTATATTATCAGTTTTGTTCGTCGTAAAAAATACAACCAACAGACTGTTGATATGCTTGAATCATTAAAGCCAGGCGATAAAATTAAAACTTATAGTGGTATTTATGGAACTATTGTGTCAATTCGCGAAACTACAGATGGCAAGGTCGTTACTATTGAAACAGGTGACGAGAAGCACAAGAGTTATACTTCAATTGATTCTAATGCAATTTATTGTATTGACAAAAAAGAAGACATCGTTTATGACACAAACGGCAATATTATTGAGCCAGCAAGTTCTACTGATCCCGCTGAAACAAAAGAAAACGAAGATGTTAAAGTTGAACAAACAGATGCTGAAGTAACAGAAGAAAATAAAACTGAATCTGTTGAAAACGCAGAAGTTGTAGAACAAGAAAATGCTGAGACAGAAGCAAAAGAGCCGGAAAAGAAAAAGAAAAGCAGAAAAAAGAATAATTAAATCTTTTAAATAAGTAAAGCATAAGGTAATTAGCCTTGTGCTTTTTGATTGTTATAAGAAAAAACCACAGTACTATCCTGTGGCTTGTAAAAAGTAGATATTAATAATTTATTACTTTGCTATCTTGAATGTTTTTATTTTCTTAGTGCAAATGTTATGATTCCAGAGATTAAACCTAATACTGCACCAAAGACTAAGTCATTTAATAAACTCAATGTAAAGCGAAATTCACCGTCTAAAATTGAGAATACAAGGAAGGCGAGTAGGGTGTAGACCACACCTATAATTAGCCCCCATAACCAACCGTTGTTTTTTATTTTTTTGCTTGCTACAAAGCAACCGACTAGAATACTAAGTACCTTGATTACTTGATTTATAGGCATTATTGCACTTTCTGAAATATTAGTAAATTTAATTATAAAAGCAAATATTAAAACGCATAGTAGCGAAACGGTTAATGCCCAAAACACGCCTTTTAAGACGGCTAAAAAATTAGTTCCTTTGTTTTCTGTGCTTATTTTTGCTGTACTTGCCATTATTTCCTCCTTAAATTTTACTTAAATATATGTTCTTTTATTTTTAACTATTACTAAATTTATAAATTTGTATTTTTGGTCAATAATCATTTTATATCAAAAAATCGCCTAAATTTAATTGACTTGACGGCTAAATTATATTATAATACCAAATATCTACAAGGAGTTACTATGAATAAGGCAACAGCGATTAAACGATTTATTTTTACAGGCATTTTATTAGTTTTAGGTTTTATATTGGCTTTTGCTCAATTTGATATACCTTTTACTCATTATACTTATAATGGCTTTGCAAACTCTATTCAACTCGGTCTTGACTTAAAGGGCGGGGTTTTAGCTGTTTACGAAGCATCTGAGTTTGAAGGAAATGAAAACAGTGAAGTAAGTTTTTCACAAAAATTTGATGCAACAGTTGAACGTATAACTAGTACTATAAACTCAAGGTATTCAGAGGCTGTTATTACGGTACAACAGGGTAACCAAATTAGAATAGAAGTTCCCGATGTATCTGACCCGCAAGAAATCTTTACTTTAATAGGTGAACCTGCGACTTTGGAATTTAAGGCAGCAGAAGATACTGATGGAGTTGTTAATGAAGCACTTATTACAGGTGAAAACATTGTTAACGTTTATGCTTCTCAACAACAGACTTCAGACGGTACCTATGAATATGGTGTAAGTATTGAATTTGACTCAGAAGGTGCTCAAGCCTTTTATGAATTAACCCAACAAAACACTGGTGGTTCAATTTATATCTATATAAATGGAGAATTATTCTCTGCGCCTACAGTAAATGAAGCAATTTCAGGTGGTAGGACATTCATTTCAGGTGGTATGGATACTTATGAAGCAGCAGAGGAATTTGCTTTGCAGATAGAAAGTGGTACGTATTCGTTGCAATTAACATTGCGTGAAAACTCAGTTGTAAGTGCTACATTAGGTGTTGATGCGCTTAAATACGGCTTAATTGCTGGTGGCGTGGCTATTTTATTGATTTTTGCATTTATGGTATGGCGTTATAAAATGATGGGTGTAATGGCTAGCATTGCTTTGTGTTTCTATGTAATCTTGATGCTGTTCTTCCTGCAAGCATTGCCATTTATACAACTTACACTTGCTGGTATTGCTGGTATTATACTATCTATCGGTATGGCTATTGATGGTAACATTATTGTATTTGAGCGTATTAAAGAAGAATATGCTTCGGGTAAACGTATTGCGCCATCTGTGCGTGCAGGGTTTAAAAAGGCATTGTCTGCTATTTTAGACTCTAATATAACAACAGTTGTAGTTTCTGTTATATTGATTATTTTAGGTACAGGTTCTATTCAAGGTTTTGCTATGACCTTGCTTATTGGTGTGCTCCTAAGTATGTTTACATCACTTCTTGTGACTCGTGGCTTGCTGTATATGTATTATCCATTAAATAGCACAAATGCAGCACAATATGGACTTAAAAGGGAGGATAATGTAGTTGAACTCGCTTAAATTTAAAGAAGCTAAGGAAAGATTCCAACCTAGTAAATGGACAAAATATTTTCTAATATTTAGTGTTGCAGTAATTTTAGCTGGTGCTATAGTATTTGCAGTAATCGGCTTTAATTTAGGTATGGACTTTACTGGTGGTAATGTTGTTCGTATTCAATCAACAACAGAAATTCCTGATGCAGAATACAATCAAATTATTTCTCAAACGGAAGAAATTTTTACTGGAATAGATAGTGGTTTGAGTATTTCACGTTCTCAAACAGAAAATGATACAACAAACGGTTCATATTACATTTCAATACAATATCAAAACTTATCAAGTGTAAGTGATATGACCGAAATAAATAACGAAATAGTTACTGCATTGACGGAAGCATTCCCTAATTATACAATAATAAATGCGGAAACTATTAGTGCTTCTGCTAGTACTGACTTGTTAATTAATGCGCTGCTAGCAGTATTTATTGCACTAATCTTTATCTTAATTTATATAGCAATTAGGTTTGAGTTTTTAAGCGGTATTGCCGCAATGTTGACGCTGTTCCACGATGTGTTAATTATGTGTGCTTGCGTTGCAATATTTAGAATTGAAGTAAATAGTTCGTTTATAGCGGCTATAATTACAATTTTAGGTTACTCAATTAACAACACAATCGTTGTATTTGACCGTGTGCGTGAAAACTTGAAAAAGCCTAGTCTAGATAACTTAAGCAATATGCAAATTGCCGACCTTTCAATTAAACAAACATTAAATAGAACATTAAATACATCTATTACCACAATTATGGCAATATTCTTATTGGCTTTAATAGGTGTGCCTGACATGACTGAATTTGTAGTTCCTATTTTGATTGGTTTGATTGCTGGTACTTATGCATCAATCTTTATTTCAGCACCTTTATGGGCTAAAATGATGTCTAAGACTTCTAAATATGGTATTAGGCAAAAAGCAAAAGAAAAGGAAAATGCAAAGGCATTACAAGAAAATGAAGAGGGTGTGGTTGACGCTGTCGCTACTCCTGCACAAGATTAATCTTAAAGCCTCCCCTAGATAAGGGAGGCTTTATATAAAGGAAGAAGTATGAAGTTTAGAAAAAATAATAAAGTAAAATATAGTGATAAGCAAATAGAACATATAGTAAAAACTTTTAATGTTACAGCAGACGTTGCCGAAATTTTATTGCAACGAGGTATGAGTGATGATAAAGAAATAAAAAAGTTCTTAAATCCACAAATTAATGATATGCACGACCCGTATCTTTTTAACAATATGAAAAAAGTTGTGGAACGCATTAAAAAAGCGATTGCTAACAAGGAGAATATACTCATATTTGGCGATTATGACGTTGATGGAATAACCAGTAGTTATATTTTACTTGATTATTTACAAAACTTAGGCTGTACTACAAATACTTTCTTGCCTAATAGATATTCAGACGGCTATGGTTTAACACGTGATGCAGTAAACTTTGTAATTAATGAATTCAAACCATCTCTAATTATAACAGTTGACTGTGGTATTAGTGGCTATGACGAAGTGGAATATATAAAGTCTAAAGGGATTGACGTAATTGTTACAGACCACCACGATTGCCCCGAAGTTCTACCTGATTGCCTAATAGTAGATGCTAAAGTTCCAAACGAAAAGTATCCATTTAAGGAACTTTGCGGGGCGGGGGTTGCGCTTAAAGTAGTAGAAGCACTAGCTGGTCGTGATACTGCCTTAAAATATTTACCTGTTTGTGCAATTGCTACCGTTTCGGACATTGTGCCTTTGGTTGATGAAAATAGGGTTATCGTAAAACTTGGGTTGGACAAGCCTATGACCGCTTTCCCTGATGGCATCGCAGCACTTTGTAAAGAGTTAAAACTAGGCAATAAACTCACGAGTCAAGATGTCAGTTTTAAAGTTGCACCAAAGCTCAATGCGTCAGGGCGAATGGGCGACGCTAATCATAGTTTAAAACTATATTTGGAAAAAGATAAAAATGCCATTCGCAAATTGATAGTGCAGTTGCTTGAATATAATATAGAAAGACAAGAATTGTGTAATGTCGTATATCAAGATTGTTTGCTTCAACTTAGCCATACTAATTTAGCAGATAAGAAAGTTATTGTTTTAGCAAATAAAGATTGGAATATAGGTATATTAGGCATAGTTGCTGCTAGGCTGACAGACGAATTTAAAAGACCAACCTTTTTGCTAGGTGAAGAAGGTGGTTTTTATAAAGGTTCTTGCCGTAGTATTGAAGGCATAAATGTGCACGAGGTTTTGACTCAATTAAGCGATATGCTGACAAGTTTTGGCGGTCATGTGATGGCAGCTGGGCTAACTCTTGAAGTAGATAAATTTCCTTTGTTTAAAACTAGAATTGAGCAAATCGTTAATCAACAATACGGCGAAGAATACTTTGAGCCTTATTATGAATATGATTTAGATATAAATGCAGATGAAATTTCTTTGGAGCGTTTGCGTGGCTTAGAAATCTTAGAGCCTTATGGTTGCCAAAATGCAACGCCTACTTTTAGAATAACTTTTGACAAAGCCACTATTACACCTATGAAAAACAACAGCAACCATTTAACAATTCAATTACCAAAAGTTACTTTGCTCGCTTTTAATTTTGGGCAATATTTTAACCTAGTTAGCCAAAGTAGTACTAAGGAATGTGTCGCAGAACTATGGGTGGATACTTTTAGGGGGAATAGTAATTGTAAAGGTATTGTGCAGATATTGCAAATTGTAGATTCGCCAAATGTGAGTGCCGAGAGAGTAGGTGGAGAATATATAAAACAATTATTCCTTAATACAAATGGTAAAACGGCGCATTATTCTACATACAATAAGAACGAGTTACAAAAATTGCTAGATTCTTCAAAAAGTAAATTATATGGCACATTGATAATTGCAAATACTTTACAAAGTTATAAAGATTTTTGTGCGAATTTCGGGGACACTTATCAAATAGTTAACCATGAATATTTAAACATCACAAGTAATAGTGGCTATAATACAATTTGTTTATGTCCAGCATTAGACAATAATTATAAAAACTTTAATAGAATTATATTACTAGATAGCGTTTTAGACGATGCTTATATAGTTTATCTAAATGAAAACAGTTCTGCACAGGTTTATATTCCTAGTTCTACGCCGTTCTTGTTCTATCCGTTCAAAAATATTGACTTATCGCGTAAAGTTTTTGGTGAATACTTTAATTTAATAAAAAAAGCCAGCAAGCAAAATTTAGTCGCATTTGACGATTTTAACTATTTCAACAAAATGAAAAGGACACAACATAATTTAAACTACGTGCAGTTTGTGGCATGTTTGCTTACTTTTGAACAGTTAGAATTGCTAGAAGTAAATAGGGAAATGGGGAACTATTATATAAAATTAAAGAGTCATAGTTCTACACAATTAAACAAATCAAAGTTTTACAACAAATTGGAATTAATTTTAAAATCTTATTAACCGAGGTATTATGAAAAAATTGCATATTCCTAAAATCAAAGCAAAACCAAAAGATTACAGCAAGTTACCGTGGACAGAAGTTTTGCGCGACACTTATCCTACACATAAGGCATTAAAGATTGTGGAAAGCGGTGTGCCTATTGAAGAACTGAAAGACTATCTTTTTGCCGAAAATTTAGTAGATTTCAGGAAAGCAGGCTTGATTACTGATGTATTAAAAAATGAATTAGGCATAGTTAGAAATGATAACGAAATATTGCTAGTTATAAACGTACCTTTTTGTGAATGTAAGTGTATTGATTGTAAGAGAAATCTATATCAACGCGCCAGCACCAAAGACGCTTATCTATATTATTTTGATGCACTTATGAAAGAAATAGCACAAGCCCGCGAGATAATTAAGAAAAAATGTTATATAGTTAAATCAATATATTTTAAAGGGAATTTACTAGCATTGGACGAGCCTGAATTGGAAAAGTTATTAAATTCTTGTGCTTATACTTTAAGTGAAGTGTGTATAGAACTGGGTAATCTTAAATTTGTTTCAAAATCAAAATTAGATATTATTAAAAAATTTAATCACGCTCGTTTTATTGTCAATGCTTTGACTTTTAATACAGTTACTTTGCGTAAATTGTGTAGGCATTATGAATTTAAAGATGTATATGAATACTATAAATTAATTGCTAAGTATGGCTTTGATTTAACTATTAATTTAGTGGTGGGGCTAGAAAACGAAAAAGAATTACAACTAAGTAGAAACTTGAAACTAGCGATAGAACTAGGTGCATCTTGCATTGATTTATATTCAAGATTTTGTCCAAATAATGTAAAAGACGATTTAACAGACCCGCAAGGCATTGCATACCAGAGACACATTTTGGAATTTGCTAATGAATTTTTGCTAAAAGAAGGCTATCAACCGTATTACTTATACTGTACGGAAGTTAATAATGGTTGCTTTGAAAATATAGGTTTTGCACTGCCTAATAAAAAATGCAAGTTAACTGAAGATTTGGTTTGTAAAGTATCTACTATTTTAGGTTGTGGGGCAGAAACTGACAGTGTAATAGTTAAAAATCTACATAAAACAAGGCAAACACTAACAAATACGTATGATTTTGGGCAATATATTATGGGTATAGACGAACTTTTAGACAAGAAAAGCAAATTTTTTAACTAAAACTGATATTAATCTTTACAAAATATATTTTTTATGATAAAATAAAAAAGTACCTATATACTGTGTTATACGTTTAATACCCTAGTATTACACTGTTTTAGGCGAATTTATCAAGGGGGGAAAAGACTTATGAATAAGCAAGAAATTATTGCTAAGTACGCTCGTAAAGAAGGCGACACAGGTTCTCCAGAAGTGCAGATTGCTTTGTTATCTGCTAGAATTAGCAATTTAACAGAACATTTAAAACAGCACCCTAAGGACAACCACACACGTCGTGGTTTGTTAAAACTTGTTGGTAAAAGACAAGGTTTAATGAAATACTTAGAACGTACTGATTTGGAAGGCTATAGAAAGTTAAAATCAGACTTGGGTCTTCGCTAATAAAAACGGCTGATGCCGTTTTTTCTTTTATAAAATGATTTGTTTAATAAATTAACAAATTTTAGGTTTATCAACAAAATTTTATGTTTTCATATAGTTTATATAATGAAAATACAATAAATTTTAAATTACTATGACAAAATACGGCAAATCTTATACGGCTTGTAATAATACGAAATTTATGTTATAATTATATTAGGAGTAAGAAAAATGCAAATTTTACAAGATTTAAGTTTACAAGAGTTACAAGATTTAATGGCAGAATTAGGCGAGCAAAAGTTTAGGGCAAAGCAGATTTTAGATAACATTAATTTGGGTAAGCCTATTAGTGAATTTAGTAATATTTCCCACGAATTAAAGGAAAAACTCTTATCTAGGTTTTATGATAGCCCTATTAAAATTCATACAGTTTTAACAGGTAAAGATGAAACCAAAAAATTTGTTTATGAACTTGTTGACGGTAACCTTATTGAAGGTGTTTTAATGTCCTACAAGTATGGAAAAACTTTGTGCGTATCTACGCAGGTTGGTTGCCGTATGGGGTGCAAGTTTTGCGCTTCAACATTAAATGGACTTGTTAGAAATTTAACCAGCGGGGAAATTTTAGCGCAAGTTTTAATAGTCAATGCATATTTAGGTGGCAAAAAAGATAGAAAAAGAGCGATAACTAATATAGTTTTAATGGGTAGTGGCGAACCTTTAGATAACTACGATAATGTAATAAAATTTATAGAGTTGGTTTCCGCTCCTGACGGATTGAATATTTCTCCACGTAATATTTCGCTATCCACTTGTGGTATAGTGCCTAAAATTAAAGATTTGGCAAATAAAAATTTACCGATTGTGCTTACAATTTCCTTGCATGCACCTAATGACAATATAAGAAAACAAATAATGCCTATTGCAAATAAATACAGCGCAAAGGAAATAATAGATGCTGCAAAATATTACTTTAATACAACGGGTAGGCGCGTCATATTTGAATATGCCTTAGTAGAAGGGGAAAATAGTACTCCTGAATCAGCACGAGAACTGGCAAAACTTGTAAAAGGCTTCCCAGCGCATATTAATTTAATTCCATTAAATGAAGTTGAAGAACGTGAAATGAAAACGGTAACTAGGAAACGTGCCGAACAATTTGCGAGCATCCTAAAATCTTTAGGCGTTTCTGTTACGATTAGACGCACAATAGGTGAAGATATTGAAGGGGCTTGTGGACAACTTAGAAACAAAATATTAAAAAATCAAGCGTTAAAAAACGATTAATTTATCAATTTTAATACTTTTAGACTAAAGCCTATTATATAATTTTATAGTTTTATAAAGTATAGTTATTTTATAAAGCGTAACTTTTTATAAAGATTGCAAAGTATAAGTAATACAAAATATAAAGAATATGAAAAATAAAGTAAAAGACTTATTATTCAAATAAGTCTTTTTTTCTTGTAATGGTAATGTTTCTGTTCTCTGGCAGTAGCAATAGCGGATATTTATTTCTTCTTGTAAAAAGCCACGAAACTATTTCGTGACTTGTTAAAGGTTATTACTTCATTTATTTCTAGTGTTATTTTTATAGCATCATTTCTTCTTGAATACTCGTAACAGATGCCTGTTGTTTTTGTTCGTTGTGTGGTTTAGTCTCAGTTGCCGAGCCAACATCACAAAGGATAGTGCCGTGATATTTTTTGTATTCTTGATTAATTATTTCACAAACTTTATTAGCACATTCTTCTACACCGCAAGAACTGTCAACTCTGTAGTCATAGGAGTTGCTTTCTTTTAATATGCGCTCTCTTTGTAATTCTTTAGCACGCGAAGCAACATCAGTGCCGTCTTTTCTGCTTGTAGCACGTTCAATTAGAGTTTTATCATCAGTATCTATTAAAATTGTTACTATAGGGAACAAAGGTAAATTGCGTTCTTCTAGACTGTAGTAAACACGGTTAATTACATTTTTGTAACCTTCCACATCAAAATCTTTAATTAAAACTTTTGACACTTCTAGCATATCTAGCATAACTTTAATATTCGTGCCATAGATATTGCCATAGACTTTTTTTGCTTCAATAATGTCTTTAATTTGCACAAAAGTATCAAAATCACGTTTTGTCATAAAATGATAATCTTTCCCGTCAAATTCGCCAGGTCTAGGAGTCCTTGTAGTACATGTTGCGAAACTAGAGATATTTTCCCGTCCCATTTTTTCAATAACTCTTTTTATAATGGTAGTTTTACCAGCACCCGTGCTACCAGCAATTGCAAACAACATAAAATTTTCTCCTATGTATTTCTACATTTAATTATATCATACAACTACACAAAAGTCAATGCAATTTGTTTTTTATTCATAAAGTGTTCATATAAATATTTTGTAAATCATAAATTGATATGAGAGGAAATTATGAAAGATAAAAAGAAAATTTTAAAGCATATAGGTGTAAACTTAGTGATTGTATTAATGCTATCGGGGTTGTGTGTGCTAGCATTTAATAATGAAATTAGGAGCGTTTTTGTCTCGCAAACTGATGATGTGTTTTATAGGGGTGATACTTCACAAAACAATATTTCATTAATGATTAATGTTTACTGGGGAAATGAGTACCTACCTTCAATGTTGCAGACTTTACAAGAATATGACGTCAAGACCACATTTTTTGTAGGCGGTATGTGGGTTGCAAAATA
This sequence comes from uncultured Clostridia bacterium, assembly GCA_944384375.1. Lineage (GTDB taxonomy): Bacteria > Bacillota > Clostridia > Christensenellales > UBA1242 > UBA7867. The sequence goes on from CALWTE010000032.1 coordinate 14,865, forward strand.
CCCTGAAGAATTGATTAAAATCTATGAACAAGGACATGAAATAGCAAATCACGGTTTTTTCCATAAAGACCAATCAAAAATGACGTTTTCCGAAAATCAACAAGAAATAATTAATACCCACAAACTAGTAAAAGAATATCTAGGAATTGAAATGAACTTATTCGCTCCACCTTCGGGGGCGTTTAATGAAAATACAATACAAGCAGCGCAAGCGCTAGATTATCAAGTAATTATGTGGAGCCGAGATACTATAGACTGGCGAGACCATAATGCAGATTTGATATATACGCGAGCAACGCAAAATTTATCTAATGGCGAATTAGTCTTGATGCATCCAACGCTAGAGACTGCTACCGTATTACCTAGAATACTAGAATACTGTAAAGAACATAGTTTAAATGTAGTGCCAGTTTCATCTACTATATTAATTTGATTGCTGATAACTAAAAAAAGTGCTATAATCTAAATATCACAATCAAGGAGACAATATATGGCAAATTTAACAGTTTATGAAAATGGTTTAAGATTAATTTATGATTATTCTAATACAATAAAAGGTGTATCAATACAGTTCTGCTGTTTAGTTGGTGGCAAGGACGAAGATGATTCCAATCGTGGTATAGCCCATTTAGCAGAGCATATGTTTTTTAAAGGTACTAACAAACGGAAAAGCAAAGAAATAAATTTAGAATTAGATAAACGCGGGGTATCTACAAATGCGTCAACATCTAATGAAGTAACGAAATTTTATGCTACAGGTATGCCCGAGCACGCTGAAATCATATTTGATATATTCAGTGATTGCTTCTTTGATTCAACCTATCCTAAAGAGGAATTAGAGAAAGAGCGTAATGTGGTATGTAGCGAGTTAGAAATGTATGAAAACGACTTTCAAAACAAAATGGCAAATAATGGTGAAATTATAGGGCTGCAGGGTACAAAGTATGCTTACGTTTTAGGCGGTACTGTTGAATCAGTTTCTAAAATCACAACTGAAGATTTATTAAATTTTAGAAATAGATTTTATACCCCTGATAGATTAATAATTAGTGTATGTGGGAGTATGCCACAAGAAGAAGTGGAAGAACTAATTAAACAGTATGTATTACCTAAATGTAGTACAGAGAAAAAAGAGCCTATTACTTATCATTTACCTATAAAGGAAATAGATATTAAATCTAGGACTTTGTCTACAAGCAAAGAGACAGACCAGCTTTATGCTGTGATTAATTTCCGTGGCATAAATCAATCGGCTAACGATATTGAAGCATTTAATTTAGCGGAGACGGCATTTGCTTCTACCATGACATCAAGGCTCTTTATTAAATTAAGAGAAGAAAATGGACTAGTTTATGCTGTTAGTAATTTTTCTTCTATATATGGAGAAAGTGGTACTACGGGGGTATTCTTTATTGCTAACGAAAAGAATGGGGACAAAGTTATTAATTTAATAAAGGAAGCAATAGATGAAGTACACGAAAAGGGCTTTACCCAAGAAGAACTAGATACCGCTAAAAATATACTAGTGACGAACCTATATTTATCTACACAAACAATTACAGCAAGAGCAACAAAGAACATTATATATCTAATGTATGACAATGAATTGTTTGATATTGATAAAAAGGTAGATAAGATAAGAGCGGTAACCTTAGACGAAATGAATAAAACATTTAACAAATACTATGATTATAAATACACAACTATGGGACTTGTATCAAAAGAGAATAAAGGTTATTTAATTAAAACTTTTGTCAATAATTAAAGGAAGATAGTTTTAAACAGTTACTTTGGGGGCGGATTTAAAAAACTATATCGTTTTGTTTGTGTTTTTTTAATAAAAATGTTAATATATATAAAAAGAATAAATAGTAGGGGGTTGCTTTGCAAAGATACACAAGCAGAAATGTTGATGGGCAGAAAACTAGACTGACAGCAAGGGCTAAAGCTGGCATCGCTATTTTAGTCCTATCTGTTTTTTTGCTATTTTGCTTAATAGTAAACTTCTTGCCTTTTATTCGTTCTTTTATTTTGGGAACGTTTGGTTTATCTGCATACCCTGTATTAATAGTTACAGCACTAATAGGTGTATTATGTTTAACTAAGAAAAAATATGTAATTGCAAAAAATTACGTCTTTTCACTGATAGGTTTATACTTTATTTTAATTTGCGTTTTGCAAACTGCTTTGACTGATATTTCAGTATCTGGAATGGGGCAGTATTTAGCGGATACTTATAATTCCAAAATGACACCAGGTGGGGTTTTGGCAGGAATCTTTGCATACGGTTTAGGCGCTATTGTAAATTATGTAGGGGCTTATATAATATTTGGAATTTTAGCACTTGTTTGTGTTGCCTTTATGATAGATTATTATTTGCAACTAAAAGATTACAAAAAAATAAACGCAAGAGCTGTTTCATACCCAGTAAAGAATACTGATATTAAACAAAATGAAGTAACCGCGCCTTCGCCTAGAAAATCAATTTTTAATATGTTCAAGCAAAAAGAACAGACGGATAATCGTGAAGTTAACATAACCTTAAACAGTCGCGAAGAAAAAGAATTAGTAACCAGTAAAGGCGAGGTTGAGAGCCAAAATGATAAATATGCTGAAAAAATCTTTGGTGGCGATTACTCAAATCTTGCAAACAAAACGGAAGAAAATACAAAATCAGAAGAAGCCTTTACTCTAGAGCAATTTATCAATCAAGCTAAAGAAAACTCATTTAATAACTTTACTAAGAAATATGAAGACGAAATGAGTCATAAGGGCTACAATAATTCAATTATTCAAAACAATGCGCGCCCTGTTGAGAATTTTGTAAATAAAACTAATACGCAAAATATACAACAAACAGAAAATATGCAATCTAATAATTTCACTGCAGATTTAAAATTAGAGCCTTTAGAACCACTTAACGAAAAAATTGGCAGTGAAGAAGATAAGAGTATTATTGACAACATAAATAAAATTATTGACGAAGTAAAACCTGTAAATAATTTCAAGTCCGAATTCGGTCAAGATTTAAAACCAAAACAACACGAGCCAAAGCACGAACAGTTAGAAATGCCACAAACCAAACCTACTACTAGCCCTACAACTGTTTATAAGAGACCTAGTCCATATGTTAGACCACCTTTAAACTTGTTGACTACTCAATCTAGCAAAATGGAAGAAAACGAAGCAGATTACAAAGCAAACGCTCGCATTCTGGAAGAAACTTTGGAAAGTTTCAAGATTTCCGCTGTTGTTGAAAGTATAGTGCAAGGCCCCGCTGTTACTCGTTACGAGATTAAAATGCCAGCAGGTATTTCAGTAAACAAAATCAAGCAACATGCTGACGATATTGCAATGATGATGCGTTCCGTAGGTGGGGTAAGAATTGAAGCGCCTATTCCAGGTAAAAATCTGGTAGGTATTGAAATTCCTAACAAAAAGATTGCTACTATCGGTTTACGTGATGTTCTAGATAGTCCTGAATTCCATAACACTAAATCTGCACTACCTTTTGCATTAGGTAAAAATATTTCTGGTGCAATAAAAATTTGTGATTTAGCATCAATGCCACACTTGCTTATTGCTGGTTCTACTGGTTCGGGTAAAAGTGTGTGCTTAAACATAATTATTATTAGTTTGCTTTATAAAATGGGTCCTGACGATTTAAAACTTATTCTAATTGACCCTAAGCGTGTAGAATTTTCTAGTTATAATGGTTTACCTCAATTATACACTCCAGAAGCAATTTGCCAACCTAAACAAGCCTTGAATGCGTTTGACTGGGCTATTGCTGAAATGGACAAACGTTTTAGCACTTTCCAGCGTTTAAAAGTACGTAACTTTGAAGAATATAACTCATTAGAAGCTGTGTACAAAGGGAGAGAGCCAAAACTACCTAGAATTGTTATAATTGTAGATGAGTTGGCTGATTTAATGTCCTTTGGTAAAAAGGAATTAGAAGATAAAATTATGCGTATTGCGCAATTAGCACGTGCTGCGGGTATCCACTTAGTTCTTGCTACACAAAGGCCATCTGTTGACGTTATTACTGGTACAATTAAAACAAACTTGCCTTCAAGAATTGCGTTCTCACTTAATAATTACCAAGACTCTATGACCATTATTAATCAAGGTGGAGCAGAAAAGCTTTTAGGTAAGGGTGATATGTTGTACTTCCCACAAAACCTACCAGAGCCAGTGCGTATTCAATGTCCATTCTTGACCAATGACGAAGTTAAGAATATTGTTGATTTTGTAATTAAAAACAATGACCCAGCCGAAGACAACGAAGTCGCAACCTTTATTCAAAATGGCAAGGGGAATGGTTTAGGTTCGGGGGCAACTAGTGACGATAATGGCGAAGGTATTGAATATGACCCAATTTTGCCTAAGGCACTATTAGACTTTATTAGGTCAGGAAATGCTTCAATTTCTTCAATTCAAAGACGCTATGCGGTAGGTTATGCAAGAGCTGCAAGAATTGTTGACCAAATGGAGCAAAATGGCTTTATTTCACCAGCTGACACGACAAACAAAAGAAAAGTGCTTATAGATGAACAAAAATATAATGAATTGTTCTCTGACGGCATGTTGAATGAATAATATACTATAGGATAGGATAAAAATGAATTTACCAAATAAATTAACTTTTTTAAGAATATTTCTTGTGCCATTGCTAATGTTTTTCTACTTAGCCACTTTTATACCATACGGCAAGGTTATTGCAGTCGTAATATTTATAGGGGCGGCGATAACAGACCATTTTGACGGGAAATTAGCACGCAAACACGGCCTTGTAACCGATTTAGGCAAGTTATTAGACCCGCTTGCTGATAAAATGCTCTATACTTGTGCATTTTTCTTAATTATTGCTGACGGGACAGTCGCATCTCCATGGGGCGTAATTGCTTTATCAATTTTGTTTGTTAGAGATAGTTTGGTTAATGGTATTAGACAGATTGCTGCTAGCAAAGGTGTAGTCGTTGCTGCTGATTTTAGTGGTAAACTAAAAGCCGTGCTTACTTATATTTACGTGCCTATGTTTATGTTTATCTCGCAAGGTATTTTTGTAGATACAGGATACGTTGCATGCGATATTATCAATCAAATTTTGGTAATTGCAGCATACATTGTGATGGGTGTAGCAACTGTTGTAACTATTTGGTCAGGCGTAGATTATTGCATTAAGAATAAAGATGTAATAAAGCCAGCCGAACCAAAAACTCAAAACGAAATAGAAGTTGAACTGCAAGCAAAACCCGAGACAGAGCAACAAGTAAAAGAAGATACTGAACAACAAATAAAGGACGAGTCACAAACACAAAAAGTAGCAGAAACTGAAACACAAACAAAGGAAGAATAGATGTCGGCTAATTTAATTATTTTTAGCGATTATTATTTGAATTTTGACGATGAGATAAAGTTTACTTTGCTTAGAAATTTTACAGGTATAGGACTTCAATTTACATCAATCAATATAGTAAATTTTGAGATAGAACCGCAAGAACTATTGAACCTTTTTAAAGAAAATACAATTATCGCTGTTCCTTTTGATAATGAAGGAGTTTTGCAGAAAATTAGGCTTGCTACTGACGTTTATTTTGACGGTAAGTACGTAAAACAAGATTTTGGTTACATTTCTACGAAAGGTGATAGGCATTGTTGTATTGTGGACACTACGCTCAATAATTTAGATGCAACGTTTGATTATGAAAATTTAAAAAAGATTTTTAATGCAGGAAATACATTTTGCGTAAAAATATTTGGCTTATCTAAAAATGAAGTGTTAAATGCTATTAAACCTTTATTGAATTCCGAAAAGTATGATTATTCATATTATTCCGAATTTGGCGATTTATTGTTTTGTTTTATCAACAATAAGACAGAGCAACATCTATTTGAAAATTTTAAAAGAGATTTTTATGTAAAGTTAGGTGACTATATCTATATAGACGAACCTTTGATGCTAAAGCAAAGTTTAATAGATTTACTGCAAATAAGGAAAATGCGTTTTACCATTTTGGATAATTGTACAAATAATTATATAAATTCTGTTTTTTGTGAAAATCCTATTTTAAATTCGTATTATATAAAAATTGACGAAACGGATATTTCTTCAAATTTAAAATCTACCTTGACTAGTTTTAATTTAGATTTTTTAGTTTTAATAACTAATACAGAACAAGGGATTTGCGTATCATTTATAAATGAAATAGGGGAACAACAGGCTTATTTTAAAGAGCAGTTGAATAATTATATTTCTATGCAAAAGTTTTGCAATTTTGTCTTTTATGAAATTTTAAAAAAGATACATTAAAATGCTTTGCGTTTTTTAAAAAATAGTGTATAATTAGAACATACGAACAATAAAGGAGAAAAATTTTGGACAGCAAAGAAAAAGAGAAAAATTTGGAGCAATTGATAGCACAAATTGAGAAACAGTTTGGTAAAGGTTCTATAATGCGTTTGGGGGACCACGCACATCAAGTCGTTGACGTAATCCCTACGGGGTGTTTGACATTAGATTTAGCATTGGGTATAGGTGGAATGCCACGTGGTAGAGTCGTAGAAATCTATGGACCTGAATCTTCAGGGAAGACAACAGTAGCACTTCATGTTGTTGCAGAAGCACAAAAAATGGGCTGTACAGCAGCATTTATAGATGCGGAGCATGCACTAGACCCTGTATACGCGGGTAATTTAGGTGTTGATATTAATTCATTATATATATCCCAGCCAGATAATGGTGAACAAGCATTAGATATTACTGAAAGTTTAGTTAAAAGTGGTAGTATTGATTTAATTGTTATTGACTCAGTTGCTGCTCTTACACCAAAAGCAGAATTAGACGGTGAAATGGGAGACGCTCATGTAGGACTTTTGGCTAGGCTTATGAGTCAAGCAATGAGAAAATTGACCGCATATATTAACAAATCAAATGTTTGCGTAATATTTATTAACCAGTTGCGTGAAAAGGTCGGCGTAATGTTTGGAAATCCTGAAACTACAACGGGCGGTAAAGCGCTTAAATTCTATGCTAGTATCCGTTTAGATGTTAGAAAAGCCGATGCCATAAAAGATGGCAACGAAGTAATAGGTAATAGGACAAGGGTAAAGGTAGTAAAAAATAAGCTTGCGCCACCTTTCAAAACTTGTGAATTTGATATCATTTACGGTAAAGGTGTTTCTAAAGAAGGTTGCTTGCTTGATTTGGCACTTGAAACTGGTATAATACAAAAGAGCGGTAGCTGGTTTGCCTATAATGGTGAAAAAATTGGGCAAGGTAAGGAAAATGTTAAACAATATTTAGCAGATAACCCTAATATAGCAGAAGAAATTCATAATCAAATTAGCGATTATTATAACCCTAAAAAAGATACAGTAAAGGAAGATTTGCCTGCACAAACTAAAGCAGATGAGTAAAGATACCAAAAAGCCTTTTATTAGGCTTTTTTTGTTTGTGCTAATTTTATTTGGTTATAATTTAAAAGCGTCAATATATTTTAAATATTGACTTGACTTTTGTTTTGTATTATCTTACAATTATCTATATATAATTTATGACAATTCCATATTATATATAAATAAAATAAAAGAGAGGAATAACCAATGCTCAACGCAATTAATATTGGGTTGCTTGGTTTCCAAATGAATACGGCTGTTTTTATTGTTGTATTGCTAGCTTGTTTAGCAGTAGGTGCAGTCGTAGGGATTTTTATATTTAAAACCGTTGTGGTCAAAAAAATAAATATTGCGAAAAATTCCGCTTCAAAAATTGTTGAAGACGCTCATTTAGAAGCCAAGACAATACTAAAAGAGGCTAAACTTTCGGCTCAAGAAACTTCTATAAAGATTAAAACTGATACAGAAAATGAGTTGAGAGAAAGACGTAATGAAATAGAAAAATTAAATGATAGGTTTTTACAGAGAGAAGAATTTATTAATAATAGAGAACAAAGCCTTGAAAAGAAAAACGATAATTTAGAAAAATTTAAAGAAAGTTTAGAGAACAAAGAAAAACAAATTACACAAAAAGAGACTGAATTAGCCCAAAAAGAAGCTACCGTTATTAAAGAATTAGAGAAAACAGCAGGACTTACAAAAGAACAAGCAAAACAAACTCTTATCCAGCAAATAACTGACGAAGCAAAGCATGATTCAGCAAAAATGATTAAAGAAATAGAGCAAGAAGCAAAGGAAAATGCTCACAAAACAGCTACCGAAATCATATGTAATGCTATACAGAAGTATTCAGCTGATTTAACTAGTGAAGTAACAGTGACGACTATACCATTACCTAATGACGATATGAAAGGCCGTCTTATCGGTAGAGAAGGCCGTAACATAAAGGCTTTAGAAACTGCCACAGGTGTAGATTTAATTATTGACGACACACCTGAAGCAATAGTTTTATCAGGTTTTGACCCTATAAGGCGTGAAGTTGCTCGAATTGCGGTAACAAAACTAATTCAAGATGGTAGAATTCACCCCGCACGTATAGAAGAAGTCGTTTCCAAAACTCAACGTGATATTGAGCACGAAATCAAGGAAGCGGGCGAAGCTGCCGTTTTGGAAACTGGTATTGTAGGATTGCATCCAGAATTAGTAAAAACTTTAGGCCGTCTAAAATATCGTACCAGTTATGGGCAAAATGTATTAAAACACTCAATTGAGGTGGCATTTCTTGCTGGTATGATGGCTGCTGAATTGGGTTGTGATGAAATGATAGCACGTCGTGGTGGCTTGCTACACGATATAGGTAAAGCTCTAGACCACGAAATGGAAGGTACACATGTTTCTATAGGTGTACAATTAGCTCGTAAATATAAGGAAAATGAAAAGGTTATAAACTGTATAGAGGCACATCATGGCGATGTTGAATTTACTTGTTTAGAAGCAATGCTGGTACAAGCCGCTGACGCAATTTCAAGTTCTAGACCAGGAGCTCGTAGAGAGTCGCTTGAAAGTTACGTACGTAGATTAGAGAAACTTGAAGAAATTGCTTCATCATTTAAAGGTGTGGAAAAAGCCTATGCAATTCAAGCAGGTAGGGAAATCCGTATTGCTGTTAAGCCAGATATGATTTCTGATGAAGACACAGTCGTTTTGGCAAGAGATATAGCAAAACGTATTGAAGCTGAAATGGAATATCCAGGTACAATCAAAGTCAATGTTATTCGCGAATTACGTTCTGTTGATTATGCAAAATAGGAGAGTCTATGCAGATTGCAGATGCTCATAATGATTTTTTAATGAATATTCATAATAAAAAAGATTTAAAAAATTATGTCAATTTATTAAAAAATAATAATGTTATAAAAGTATTTTCCGCTTACTATTTTGACGAAACAAAAAAGTATAAAACACAAGAAGAAGTATTTAACGAAATTCAAAGTAGTTTTAATTTAATTTCAAATGAAGATATTTTTACCCCATCATTTGAAGATATAGGTTTTATAAACAATTTGACTGATTTAGAAAGAGTAATAAAATTTAAACCTTTTTGTGTTTCACTTACGTGGAATTTTGATAACTATTTGGCTGGCGGAGCACTTGGGAAGCAGGGGTTAACTGATTTTGGAAAAGAAGTCATACAAGTTTTAGAAGCAAGCAAAATTATAGTTGACACGGCACATCTAAATAAAAAGTCTTTTCTTGAATTCAGTAAAATCACAAAGTATCCTATATTCTGTTCTCATACAAGTTGTAGAAGTGTCTATGATATCCCACGTGCTCTAGATGATGAACAATTAAAATTGATAAGTGAAACGCATGGTTATATAGGTATGTGCTTTTATTCTAAGTTATTAAGTCAAGGAAAAGCGACGAAAGATGTTCTTTTAAAACATATAGATTATATCGCTAATTTAATAGGTTTTGATTGTTTAGGCTTGGGGACAGACTTCAATAGTACAGGTTGGCAAAATATTTTAGATTTTGAACTAGATTATAAGGGCATTTCTCACTTTCTACCATATTTAAGTTCAATTTATGGTGAAAATAATATAGAAAAATTTGCTTACAAAAATTTATTAAATTTCTATAATATGTTTTAAAATAAATACACATAAGTCTCAATTTTATGCTTGAAAATGTGGCAAAATTAAACTTTATTAATTTTAATAAGTATTAAATTTTACGCAATTACGGTTGACAAAAAGTTAATTATTTAGTAAAATTTTAATACTTTTTATAGGGGAGTGGCTTAACGGTAGAGTAGTGGTCTCCAAAACCATTGGTCAGAGTTCGATTCTCTGCTCCCCTGCCAGTGTAGATAAAGTTTGAACAATGTTACATTCGTCTTGCGTTTCGTCTAAAAAATTATAAAAATAGGAATAATTTAGAGATGAAAAAAGTAACAATTTATACAGATGGAGCTTGTAGTTATAACCCTGGGCCTGGTGGCTGGGGGTGTGTGCTCATATATAAAGGAAAGGAAAAAAGTTTTAGCGGTTTTGAGAAAGAAACTACTAACAACCGAATGGAAATGCAAGCAGTAATAGAAGCTTTGAGTCGTCTAAAAGAACCTTGTGAGATTGATTTATTTAGTGATTCTGCATATATTGTGAATGCGTTTCATAATAATTGGATTGAGTCTTGGCAAAGGAAAAACTGGAGAACTACAGATAATAAAGCGGTCAAGAATATGGACTTGTGGCAAGAAATTTTGGAGTTAGCAAGTAGGCACAAAATTAGATGGTTCAAGGTAAAAGGTCACGCGGACAATGTTTATAACAATAAGTGTGACGCACTTGCGCGTAATGAAGTAGAACAATATCTAGCAAAGACAAAAAAAGAAGTCTCTTAATTTCAAGAGACCGCTTTTTTATTTTATTTCACGCTTTTTAAAGACAACATAACTTATAATTGTAAACAATAGCATCGTAATTACAACCGATACAATACTTACAATAAAGTTTGAATTATAGAACAGTGGGCTAGAGAGTGCAATCGCTATAGGGTTATCAGGTGTTGCAAAACTACCACCAAAGAATTTAAACAAATCAATTCCAGCGAAAGGAATAAATGCATACCAGTAAGTTGATGTAAATAGTACAGCAAATAAAGCACTAACAAAGTAGAGAAGAATTGAAATAGCGACTGCACCGACATTACTCCTAAATACTACTGAAATCATTGTCGCAAGTAAAACGTAGAATAAGATTTTTACAATCATCAAAGCAATATAAATTAAAATCAATACTATAGGAGAAACCACAAACGCGCTTGATGCATTGAATACCGCAAGTATAGAGGTCATATCAAGGCCATAGAAGGCATAACCTATGATAAACAACACTAACGCACTGAATATGATAAATATAATTCCAAAAATTACAGTTGCTAAAATTTTACTTGTTAAAATCTTGCTCCTATTGTAAGGCCTAATTGCTAATACTTTTAGTGTTCCATTGGATTGTTCGCCAGCAATCATACCAGCAGCTAGAACTACACAGAAGATTAAAATTACGAAACCACAAATTTCCAACCCGAAATATACTAAATCAAAAGCTGATACTTCATTGCCAAATGAAGTAGTAGGGGAGAATACATGTCCATATGAAATATCAGAGAGATTATTTGCAATTAAGTAATTATTTCGGGTAATTTCTTGATTAACTTCGTATGTGTTGACCTCACTATAACCGATATAGTCATTTGCTTGAGAATCGTTGAAATTTTTAATAGGATTCATATAAATAGAGTCTGTAGCCAAATCATTCATTTGTTTTGCTGTATAGTAATACGATAACACATAATCTTTCATTGTCTCAAGAGAAACTTCTTCGTCATTGACAGCGGCTGTAATATTACTATTTAAATCATTCATATAAGCACTAGCAGTTTCATATTGTTCGTTTAATGAAGTAATTACTTCTTCATCAATCACAATGTCTGACATATTTTGATTTACTAAAGTTTCAATTTTATCAATAAAGGAAGGACCTTCTATATCATCAAAGCCTACAGCGTTTCTTATTCTAGTGACCAAAAGATTATGGTCATCTATATTATTTTCGTCAAAGCTATTATCAGATAAGTATGTTGATAATGTAGAAGTAAGGCTAACAAATCTATCATAATCAGTCTTTTTCATTAAAAGGGTAGGGTTTTCAACTCGTGTTGAATCGCTAACGATTGTAGACATTTGAGTAGTTAGATTCGCTAATTGATTTCTATAATTTCCTGCTAGTAATAAGGATAAATTGCCTGTATCTTCTGCAGTTTGTATTCCATTTAAATAACGCACTAAAACATTTTGGGATTCTGTTACTAAAAGTTTTAACTGTGCGGTTATTGTAGTAGTTGCATCGGTATTGACAGTGGAATAATAATCTATTTTTGATTTTGCCGAAGCTAAATTGTCATCAGCTATAGATTTATTCATTGATTGAGCTGACAAGAAATTTTGTAAAACTTCTTGCTTCGTTTCGCCATTAATTGAATATTGGTCAGAATTTCTATTGTCCATATCTAGTAACGTGAACGAGAAAAACAATGCTAAAACCAGTACACCCGTAATTACATATAGGATAGGGCGCATTAAAATTTTATGCATTTCGCCACGCAACAATCTAAACATACTTGACATATTAATTTCTCCTATTTAATACTTCCTGATTGTCTTGCTTTTAAAATCTCTAAATAAATATCTTCTAAGTTTTTACTAATAACATCAACACCAAAAATCGTAACATCGCGTTGCCTTAACGCTTGGATATAATCTTGAGTAAATTCAGGTATATAAGGTACCAGTACGGAATTGCCTGCTAACTCAACATTCACACCAAATTTTAAATTTAATATTTTACCAGCATAATTAGGATAATCAACTTTTATTTGTAAATGTTTTGAATTTCCACTAGCGTTTTGTAAGTAGGCAAGAGTACGCAATTCCAAAATATTACCATGGTCAAAAATAGCTACCGTATCGCAAATCTGTTCCATTTCTGCTAAAATGTGGCTACTTACAAATATAGCCATATTTTGCTTAGCCGCTAATATTTTTAAAGTTTGTCTTAGTTCTATTATACCATTGACATCTAGGCCGTTGGTAGGCTCATCTAAAATTAGTAATTTAGGGTTGTTTAATAGTGCTTGCGCTAGACTTAATCTTTGTCGCATACCAAACGAATAAGTTTTAACTCTATCATTAATGCGGTTTTCTAAACCAACTAAATTTGTAACCCTTTCTATATCGCTTTTTGTAACGCCCTTTATTAATCCAGCATAATATTGTAAATTTTGTTTACCAGTCATATATGAATATAATTCACAGTTTTCCATAACTGCGCCGACATTAGCGATAGCTTTTTCAAACTCGCTTTGGATAGATTTTCCACAAATCAAGACATCGCCCGATGTAGGGGGAGTAAGTCCACATATAATCCTAATCAAGGTAGATTTTCCCGCGCCATTAGGCCCAATAAAACCAAAAATCTCACCAGCATAAACTTCAAAATTTAGATTTCTTAGGACTTGACGGTTGCGATAAGTCTTACTTAACCCGATGATTTCTAAAATTTTTTGACTCAAAGTAAATCTCCTCCAATTTTTATGCTTTTTTCAACATAATTATTATATATAATAACATAATATATTTAAAAAGTAAAGTCGTTTCATTGACAAAAAAGAAAGGTTAAAATATAATATTAATATGTGTAAAAACGTAAAAGATAAACATCTAGAGCAAAAGAAAGATACTCCTAGTAAATATTCTTTTTCTAATATTACAATGTTAGTAAGTATTATAATACTATGTGCGTTGAATATTTACTGCGCTTTAGGTTTGCTAGATTTAGGTACATATAATTATCTAATTGCGGCGGGTAGTGGAATACTACTTATTTTAGCATTTATTTTTTTCTTCAAGAATTTTATCGGTTGGCTAAAAACTGACTTTGTGTGTGTGGTTTTAATTGCACTTTTTTCATGGGGATATTATTTATTTGTAATGTTTGGTTTAGTCAAATATCTTCAAGATGAGAATGCGTTACAAGAATTAATACAGTCCACTGGGATTTGGAGCTACTTGGTTTATGTTTTAGTGCAATTTTTACAAGTCACTTTCATACCAATCCCAGCAATGATTACAACAATTGCAGGTACTTTTCTTTTTGGTCCTGGAATGGCTAGTTTGTTGAGTATTGCAGGTATTTTCCTAGGTTCCTTCTTTGCCTTTTTTATTGGAGATAAATTTGGTGAAAAAGTCGTAAAATGGATAGTCGGCGAAGAAAAAACTAAAAAATATAGTAATTTACTTTATGATAAAGGGAAATATATGTTTTTCCTTATGATGCTTTTCCCAATTTTCCCTGATGATATACTATGTTTGGTGGCCGGTATGACTTCAATGTCTTATCGCTTCTTTGCTACTACAATTTTGCTTACAAGACCAATCGGCATTGTAATGACATGTTACTTAGGTAGCGGAGATGTGATTCCTTTCTCAGGATGGGGCATACCTGTATGGTGCGTTCTAATTATTTTAATGATAATCGCATTTTGGATTGCGTACAAATATAAAGATAAAATAGAGATTATTATAAATAAGTTTGTACAAAAAATAAAAGTTTTCGTTGTCAAAATTAATAATTTTATTACAAGAGTATTTGAAGATTTTATCGCATTATTTTCAAAAAACTATAAAATAAAGTTATTACTCAAGAGAAATAAATATCCGCTATCGCTACTACCAGAGAAAACAGAAACACTACCTTCAGATGATATTGATAATTTCAAAAAATTATTAGAAAAACATGATGCAGACTACGAAAAACAAAAAGAATTAAAAAAATTACGTAAAGCAAAGCAACAAAATAAAACCAAATCATAAAATTTATTTAGTTATTATTTAAAAAAGAAAGTAAAAAAACAACACTTACATAGGTTAAAACCTTGAATAAAGTGTTGTTTTCTAATTAAGCTCTAAATTTTTTAGTAGAATAAATTATTAATCCCACTAGCCACGAAACCATTATATCAAAAATTGCTAAGGCAGGTAAGTACCAAATACTAAAGAAGTCAGGGTCAGAAAATCCATTCATACCGAAACATAGACATACTGCGACTACAAAAGTAAATAATACAACTGCTAATAATAATCTATAGAAGAAATTCATTGACCACGTAATATCACTAATGCGAACTTTTTTATTAATATCTTTCAAATTAAGCAATAGAATTACACCCATATAAACCACGGTCATTCCTAAAAATACCCAATATAGATAAGATTGGCTATCATTAAATACCACCGTATTCCTCAATAAGAAGTAGGAGAGTAGAACTTCTATTATAAATATTACAGACATAATTACTGCACGGCAAATATTAAATTGACTAATATTAAGAAAATTTTTAGTTATAAAAGTTTTATTTTCTACTTTTGAATATGGCCTTACAGAAATATTCTCTTGTTTAATATGAGTATAACCAACATTTGCTGGCTTTATTGTGTTAGTTTCTACAGGTGTTTTCTTTGTATCATTTAAATTATAACGACGATTTATTTCTTCCAATGTGCTTTGATTGTGCTTTTGGTAAATAGCCGTTTTTATTTCTTCTTGTTCATTTGTACTTTTGCGAGAAGTAATGATTTCTTCTACTTGTTTAGCATATTCAGATTTTTGGACTGGAGCAGATGCTGGCTTTGATAAAATGATTTTAGGTTCTTCGTTGATAATAGGAGTAACTTCGTGAAATTTGATTTCGTTAGTTGCAGTAGTATTATTTGCGTCAAGTTCACCTAAAATATCTTTATAATTTATATCATCTTTTGAATTATATTTAGGGCTATCGTCCATTATAAATTCAACATCTGGCTCTTGATTTATAAAGCTGAACGAATTTTTAACAACTGGTTTTTGTTCAATTGTTGTTGGTAAATCAATAGGTTCAGGTTTGGCTGGTTCGTCATTAACTTCTTGCTTTACTGGTGATATGGTTTCCAATTCATAATTGTTCGTTGGCTCAACATATTCACGCATTTGTTGAGAAAAACTTTTATTTTCAATATTTACAGCATTTGGGTCAAATTGCTCAAAAGCAATCCTATTTTTTAGAATTGGTTGCTGTTTTACTGGCTCAATTTTAGGCTCTGGCTCGGGTTCTGGAGTAGGTTCTGGTTCTTTAATGACGATTTTTTCTACTTTTATGTCTTCGTTTTCTGAGTTTTCTAGGTCATCTTGAGCTTTTTGATTTGCTCTTGATTTATTAACTTCACGTAACAATTCGTTAATTTCTTCGTCTGTTAGAGTCGGTGCGGCGTTTTTAATTTCGTCTTTACCCGCATTTGTTAGAGAATAGTAATGCCTACGTCCGCCTAGCGCACTATCTTGCCAAAATGAGGTTATATAGCCCTTTTTTTCCATTCTTCTTAAAGCACTATAAAGGGTAGGTTGCTTTACATTTACCTTCCCATTAGTAAAATCTGCAATGTCTTTTATAATTTCCAAACCGTATTTATCACCAGTTTCAAGTGATTTTAGGATAACTTTATTGATTTGACTTACCATACAGGCCTCCATCTATGCTGATTTTAACCTAAAACGAAGATTTTGTCAATTATTTAGCATTAAAACAGTGTAGATTTATGTCATAAATTTATTAAAATCGCTCATTTGCTTGCGTTTTTTTGTAATTTGTTGTAAAGTATCTATATTTAAAAATCGGGGTAGGGAAGTAGATGATAAAAATAGATTATTTAATTAGAACAAACAGACGGTCAATTTCAATTTCAATAAACAATATCGGACAAGTTATTATAAAAGCCCCACGTAGAGTTTCAATGGATGAAATTCAAAAAGTTGTAGACAAGAAAGAACGCTGGATTGCTCTGCACAAAGAAAGAATTGAAAAAAACAATGAGTTAAATAAAAACATTCTTACATACAAGGATATTTTGTTTTGTGGTAATATTTATCATATCGCATTTGATGAAAGAATTAAAAAAATCACACTTATAGATAATTATTGCTTGATACCATTAAAATATAAGGATACTTACCAAAGGAAGTTAATATTGTGGTATAAAAAAATTGCTAATGAAATTTTAACGCAACGTGTACAGTACTTTTGTGACTTGATGCAATTAGAACCAAGTGCGGTAAAACTAACCAATGCTAGAACATGTTGGGGAACGTGTAATTCAAAAGGTGTCGTTTCTCTAAACTGGCGACTTATGATGGTACCACACAATTTAATTGATTATGTAGTTGTACATGAATTAGCGCATTTAGTACAGTTAAATCATTCTAAACTTTTTTGGGAAGTTGTACACAGTGTTTTACCAGATTATGCTTCAAGGAGAAAGAATCTAAAACAAGGAGACTACTTACTAGCGCTTTTTAGATAAGCTAAATTTAAATGCTCTCACACAGAGCGTTTTATTTTTAAGTGCGAAAAATTATTTCATTTTTTGTAGAAATGTTTTATTTTTTATGTTACAGAGCAGTTTTGCTAGCAGAAAATTACAGAAATCAAATTAAATTCTCGTAGTTTTTTACACGAAGTTTTTACTAGAATGATTAATTAATAAGATTTAAACTCTTCATCATAGAGTTGTGTAAAATAGTTTTATATTTAAAGCTATAATCTGGCTAAACTCAATTTAAAACGCTCTCAGGCAGAGTTAATATCAAAAATTACGTTAAAAAACGATTTTTATAGTAAAAACACGCTAAATTTATTAAAATTTAATAGCATAGTACTATAAAATTTTTATTTGCTTAAATTTCAAGGGGATAGGGGGAAATAGTAAAAAACATCTTTAAACTATGCGCAAAATACAAGTTTTGCGCATAGTTAGTGCTAAAAACCGCCTTTTAAACCGTTTTTTATCAATTTTGACTATTTTTTAATAAAACTTGATTTAATTTTTATTTGTAAAAGCTTTGTAAATTTTATGTTTTTGTATTTATCATTACAAATTTTATTTAATTTGTTATAGAGCTATCTATATTATGTATCTAAAATTGATAATACAAAATGCTATGATGCTATATGAAATTTTACACAATTTATTAAATAACTCTGTATAGACCCAATTTAAAACGCGCTGAGACAGATTATTTTATTTTTTAATGAATAACTGGTCATTAGATTTTGTCAGAAACGTTTAACAAATTAAGTTTTTTATTAACGGCAAAATTTTAGTTTATGTGATGTTGTTACAACTTATCAAGTAAAAAAATTATTCACTCTGTCTCAAACTGTTTTATAATACTATGCATATTTTCTTTTTGTAAATATTTGATATTTGATAAGAGTTTTTAAAGTTTGGAAAAAACTATTTTATTAAGGAATTTTCTTTTGATTTTATCCATTTTTTAAAAAAGAAAAAATGTTCTAATTTTAAATGTCGTAGTTTTTCTGCTATAAATTTAATTTACTTTATTTAAAAAATTTGTTATAATTTTAAGTAAAGATTTTGTTAGAGGTATAAAAATGTCAGAAAAATATTATACGCAGAGAAATGACAACAATACTATAAGACTTAGAGAACTTAAAGCAGAATTGCCTTATTTTTGTAGCGAGTTCTTTGTAGGTGTGGAAAATCAAACTACTCCCCTAACCCGCCTAAATTATGCCTATGATTTAAGAATTTTCTTTTATTATTTGGCCACACATGCCCCACAATTCCATGGACGTACACCTAAACAGATTTCTTTAATGGATTTGAATATGTTGACAGCAACAGAAATTGAGAATTTCTTAGATTTTCTTACCGTTTATGAATTTAAAGGTAAAACTTATCACAATAACGAAAAAGCAAAGTCTAGAAAATTATCTACACTGCGTTCTTTCTTTGGTTATTTTTTCAAAAAAGAAAAATTGGATAGAAACATTACAGAAAAAGTTGATTTACCAAAACTTCACGAAAAACAAATTGTAAGGCTGGAAGTTGACGAAATGGTAAATTTACTAGATATGGCGGAAACTGGCTATGCACTCACCCCTACCCAACAGGCTTTCCATAGACACACAGAATCGCGTGATTATGCAATTTTGGCATTAATGTTAGGTACAGGAATTCGTGTCAGTGAATGCGTTGGTCTAGATGTAGATGACATTGACTTTTCTATAAACGGTTTTAAGGTTATACGAAAAGGTGGCTCTCAAGTCGTTTTATATTTTTCTGATGAAGTCGCTCAAGCATTAAAAAAATATTTAGAAGATAGAAAAGCTATAAAAGATTTACCACCTACAGAACGTGCATTGTTTCTGTCTTTGCAAAAAAAGAGAATTTCTACACGTGCTGTGCAAAATTTAGTTAAAAAATATAGTAAATTAGTTACCCCCCTTAAAAATATCAGTCCGCACAAACTTAGGAGTACTTATGGCACGAATCTTTATCGTGAGACAAAAGATATTTATGTAGTTGCTGATGTTTTAGGACATAGAGATATAAATACTACAAAGAAACATTATGCCGCAATGACAGAAGATGTCAGGCGAAACGCTGCTAATAAAGTAAAATTACGCGAATCTTAATGAAATTTTAGAAAATTTGTTTGACAACTCCACTCAAAATATGTTAAAATTTTCTAAAATGACTAAGGAGTACAAAATGAAAAAAAGAATTCAAGAAAAAACCGACAAATTATATGAATATATTAAAAAATATCAAGCGCAAAATGGGTTCCCGCCTTCTTTGCGTGAAATGTGTAGTTATATGAATATAAATTCCACTTCTACAATATCATATTACCTAAATTATATTGAAGAAGAAGGTAAAATTCGTCGTGGAGCTTATAAAAATAGAGCCATTGAGATTTTAACACCTAACGAGCCTGACATTCAACAAAGCATTGAAATCGTTAGGAACTACTCCCCTATTCCCGTTTTAGGTAGGATTACTGCTGGTCAACCGATTTTAGCAACAGAAAATTGCGAAGATGTTTACTATATGCCATCAAATTTATTTAGGGGTGACAATTTGTTCATTTTAAATGTTAGTGGCGATAGTATGATTAATGCAGGTATTCAAGATGGAGATATGGTCGTTATTAGGAAGCAAGATACTGCTGAAAATGGCGAAATCGTGGCTGCTTTAATAGACGATTCTGCTACAATTAAGAGATTTTACAAAGAAAATGGCAGATTTAGACTGCAACCAGAAAACCCTACTATGGAGCCTATGTATTTTGACGAGGTTTCTATTATAGGTAAAGTTATAGGCTTAATTAGAAATATGTAAAACAAAAAAGGTCTTGTTAGAAGACCTTTTTTGTATATTCAGAATATAAATCTAGCAATTTTTTTATTAAATTTTCTTTATCGTTTATATCCCATTGTTCGCAATTGTCGTGTTTAAACCATGTGTCTTGACGCTTCGCGTAATTACGGGTATTCTTTTTTATTTCTTCAATAGCTTGTTCTAGAGATATTTCTCCATCTAAATAATCCCAAATTTCTTTATATCCTATTGCTTGCATACATTGACAATCTTTATTAACACCTATGCTACGTAGAGTTTTTACTTCGGAAACTAACCCTTTTTCTATCATTTTATCCACACGTAAATTTATTTTTTTATAAATATTTTCTCGTGTATCAGTTAAATAAATGTAAAAAGTGTCAAAATTTGATTGTTTTTTATTTGTTGTAAAGTCAAATCCATAAATTAAACTGTCAATATATAACCCCGTTCCACCTACAACGACTGGCAATTTATTTTGATTTGATATTTCAGTAATGCTTTGTTTGGCGAGATTCACAAAATCATAAGCATTAAATTTTTCAAATGGTGAAACTATATCTACCAAATGATGTTTACATTGCTGTTGTTCTTGTTTTGTCGGTTTTGAGGTGGCTATTTCTAACCCTTTATAAACTTGCACAGAATCAGCAGATATGATTTCCATATTTAAATAATTACTCAAATTTAGCGCAAAATCGGATTTACCTACAGCCGTACAACCACCTATTACTAATATTTTTTGCATTAAACTGTCCTTTTAAACCATTTGTCTAAGTCTTTACGAGTAAATTTCACAACAAAAGGTCTGCCGTGCGGACATTGCATAGTAACAGAACCATCTGCAAAATCGCTGATTAATTTTATTATTTCTTCTTTATCCAGGTCGTCCCCACCTTTTACGGCGTGTTTGCAAGCAGTTTGTGCTAGATTGTCTAAAATTAAATCAACACTTTTTAATTGCACAATGCTATTTATATTTGACAAGAAATTATTAAAGAAGTTAGTAACATTTAAGTCTGGCAAAATACTCGGTATCGCTGAAATTTTAAAAGTTAACGAACCGAAAGGCTCAATATCAAAACCTAATTGTTGTAGCAATTCCAAATTGTCAAGTATAAATTGCGCTTCCGTGTGATTAACATCAATTGTGTATGGTAAAAGTAGCGGTTGACATGTAATCGCCTTTTGTTTTACTTGATTTACGTACTTATCATATAATAATCTCTCATGCGCTGCGTGTTGGTCTATAAAATAAACGTCGTCATTTATTTCTACTATTATAAAAGTATTAAAAAGTCTACCTACAATTTGAGTGGACAAAAACGCATTTTTATCCTTGATATCGTCTGAGATTAGTTGAGTTTGTATAGGTTTAGGGGCAATTATTTGTTGCTCAGCTTCTTGCATTTCGTCTTGTTGGTTATTTTGGCTATTGAACTCGTGTGCAGGGTGTTCTGCCTGCAACTTTTCTATAATTATTTCGCTTAAAACAGAACCTTCACTTGAATGTACTCCATTTGATGATGATATTCCGTTTATCGCATTGTCAATAAAAAAGTCAATACTTGCGCCATTTGTTTCTGTTTTCCTATCGCTAGCGTCTTGTAAATTAGAGCTAACTACTTGTTCTTTGTCTTCGTGAGTTTCTTCAATAGTGGTTTCGTCTACTGTTTTTTTAGTTAAATCGCTATATAATGTTTCAGTTATAGCCTTATAGACAAATCCAAAAATTTTCCTACTATCTTGGAAACGCACTTCTAGTTTGCTTGGATGTACGTTTACATCTACTTCTTCATTTGGAATGGTCAAGTAAATTACACAAAAAGGAAAACAATGTTTCATCATATAGGCTTCATAACTTTGTGTAAGTGCTGCTGAAATTACACTATCTGAAATCCACCTACCATTAATTATAACTGTTTGATAAGTGCGATTTGACTTAAAATACGTAGTTTTACCTATATAACCTTTAATTGAATATTTGTCATTTGAAACATCAATAGGAATAATGTTTTGCATTGTTTGGCTGCCATAAATAGCAAAAATGGCATCCTCTATCCCCTTACCCGTACTGCTAAAAATTTGTTTATCATCAGCAGAATATTTAATTGCTACATTAGGATTTGCTAATATTAAACGCGTAATAAGTGTAGTGATTTCACTTTCTTCTTTTTGTGGCTTTTTTAGAAACTTTTGTCTTGCTGGTGTATTGAAAAATAGATTTTCTACACAAAAGTAAGTACCTTGCGGTGAACCTTTTTCGCCTTTTGCTACCACCTTCCCGCCTGATAACTTAATACTTTGTCCATTGCTATTTACTGTTTTTGTAATCGTTTCAACTTCTGAAACGGACGCAATAGATGCTAGCGCTTCACCCCTAAAACCTAATGTATGAATATCCATTAAATCATTAAAATTTTTGATTTTACTGGTTGCGTGTGGCAAGAAAGCCAGTTCCAAATCTTCGGGTTCAATTCCGCTACCATTGTCACTGACTATAATTTTAGAAATACCGCCATCATAAATTTGTACTTCTACTTTTGTCGCGCCTGCATCTATACTGTTTTCTACAAGTTCTTTTACAATAGAAGCAGGACGTTCTACCACTTCACCAGCAGCAATTTTATTAAAAACATTTGGTTGCAATACATTAATTTTTGACATAACTTATCCCCTTATTGTATTTTCTTCTTTAACTCTGCAATTTTAGATAATGCTTCTAATGGTGTTAAATTATTAACATCGGTTTTGTTTAATATATCGGCAATTATTTCATACTTAGTTTTTATTCCTAAATCTTCGCAACTATATTGCTCTACGGCTTTATCAAATGCTTTGTCTTGCACCAGGTCTTCATCTTTCATTACTTCTTTAGCGCGGTTTATTATGCTTTGCGGTATTCCCGCCAGTTTCGCCACTTCCGCACCAAAGCTTTGGTTTGTACTGCCATATTCTACCTTACGCAAAAATGACATTTGATTATCAAATTCGCTGACAGTTACTCGCATATTGACTACGCCAGGGAGCTTGCCTTCTAGTTCGGTAAGTTTGTGATAGTGCGTAGAAAAGAGCGTCCTTGCCTTTATAGTCGTCGCAATATATTCAAGCACAGCCCACGCAATACTTAGACCGTCTTGAGTAGAAGTTCCACGCCCTATTTCATCTAAAATCAGCAAACTATTACTTGTAGCATTTTTGATAATGTTAGCAACTTCGGTCATTTCAACCATAAATGTACTTTGGCCCATTCCTAAATTATCGCTTGCTCCTATTCTGGTAAAAATACGGTCTGTCATAGCAATTTTTGCCGATTGTGCTGGGACAAAACTACCAATATGTGCTAGTAATACGACCAAAGCAATTTGTCGCATATAAGTACTTTTACCTGCCATATTTGGTCCAGTGATAATAATTGTGCGTTGATTATCATTAAAAATAACGTCATTTGGCACAAAACGTTCATTTAACATCAATTTTTCAACAACTGGGTGTCGCGATTGCAAGATTTCATAATCTTTTATATCTTTATTTATAATAGGTTTATGATAATCATTTTCAAGTGCCACTTCGGCTAAAGATAGTAAGCAGTCAATTCTTGCTACTTGTTGTGCCGAAACCTGAATTTCTCTAGTTTTATCTAAAATATGCTGTCTTATTTGATTAAAAATTTGTAATTCACAATTTAATTTGTTTTCTTCCGCGTTATTTATATCTTCTATGATTTTCCTTAAATCGTTGGTCATAAAACGGACTACATTAGTTAAAGTTTGAATTTTTTGGAATCTAAAAGGTAAATTTTCGGCGCCTGATTTTGGAATTTCAAAGCAATAACCTATTACTCTATTGTGTACAACTTTTAACCTGCTCTCCCCCGTTAGTTCGCGTTCCTTCTTCTCTAAATCAAGAGCCCATTTATTGCCATTCTCTTTTGCACTCAAATAAACATCTAGTTCAGGATTAAAGCCTTTTCTAATAAAGCCTCCGTCTTTTAGAATTGCTGGTGGGTTATCTACAAATGCTGTTACTAATTCCTTTGCCAAACTCTCTAGGTTTGCAATTTTTGAAGCACACTCTTTAATCATTTTTGAATTAAATTGATTTAACAATTTTTTTATTCGCGGTAACCTAACTAAGGCTTGTCCTAATGAAACACAGTTTTTAGGATTTAAATTTCCATATGAGACACGACCACAAAGCCTTTCAATATCTTGAAAATTCCTAAGGAGTTCAGCTAATTCACAACGTGCTATAGTATTATTTGTCAGTTCTTCTACAGCATCTAACCTAGCATTTATTTCTATATCGTCTTGCAGTGGTTGCTCTAGCCAACTACGTAGCAATCTAGCGCCCATAGTTGATTTGGTTTTATCAATAACCCATAGTAGCGAACCTTTTTTCTTTCTATCGTAGAGCGTTTCACATAATTCAAGGTTAAGACGAGAATTTATATCTAAATGAATATACTGTTTATCGTCAATTACTTTAACCTTATTAATATGCGTCAAATCGCGCATTTGGGTTTCTTGTAGATAATTTAATAATGCCCCACCTGCACAAACTGCTTGTAGGATATTTTCACAATTTATTTCTTTTAAGTCATGTACTTTTAATTGCCTAAGCACTGCTTTTCGAGCCGTATCGTATTCAAAAGCATTTTGTTTATGTTGATAAAAACAAGGTACTACTCCCATACGTTCACACGCTAGTTTAGAACTTTCATTAAAACTTAATTCATCGGAAATAATCTCACTAGGGATTATGCTTACTAACATATCACTTAATCTTGAAAAAGCATCGTCACCCGTAAATTGTTGCAAATAAAACTCACCCGTAGTTAAATCTATCCATGATAAGCCTACTACACTTTCGCGTTCTGCACTTACGCAAGCAATAAAATTATTCTTACGTTGCTCCAACTGACTCTCGTCCATAAGTGTACCAGGAGTAACTATCCTTACGACGTCTCTTTCAACGATTTTATTAGGTATAATAGGCCCTATCTGCTCGCAAATTGCTACTTTATATCCAGCTGCAGTTAACCTAGTAATATAGGTATCGGCAGCATGGTACGGAATACCGCACATAGGCGCTTTTTGTTTGTTACCACTATCGCGACTAGTTAGAGTAATTCCTAGAATCTCTGATGCCTTTACTGCATCGTCAAAAAACATTTCGTAAAAGTCCCCTAGCCTATAAAACATTATAGTATCAGGGTATTGACGTTTTTTCTCTAAGTATCGCGACATCATTTCTGAATATTGTTTCTTTTCACTTTCTGCCATTTAATCAACTCTTCCTATCAAATTTCCGTTTTTGTAATCAATTATAGTACAATCATAAAATTTGCCCAAATCTAACTTTTTGGTATTTGCTTTGCTAATTTTTGCAACTTTACCACATTGAACCTTGCCTATGTAGTATAAATTATTTTCTTGTTCTAGTAAAACTCGTTGAGTAGAACCAACCATATTTTCAAATAGCTTTGTGCTAATTTCATGTTGTATTTGTAATAAATTATGAATTCGCTCTCTTTTTACATTAAGCGGTACTTGGTCTTCCATTTTTTCAGCAATAGTACCTTTTCGTTTACTATACATAAAAACAAACGCATTATGGAACTTAATCTCTTTCACCAAATCAACAGTCGCTTGATAATCTTGCTCCGTTTCGCCAGGGAAACCGACTATAATATCGGTAGAGAGCGTAATGTTTGGTATCGCTTGCCTTAACTTTTTAATAAGGTTTTTATAATGTGTGATATTGTAACTCCTATTCATTGCTTTTAGTACTTTATCACTACCAGCCTGTACGGGCAAATGCAAGGATTTACTAATTTTGTCATTTTTTGCCATTACTTCTATTAATTTGTCACTCAAATCTTTTGGGTGTGAAGTCATAAAACGTAGTTCAAAATCTCCGTCAAAATTAGCAATAGTATCGAGCAGCTGAGCAAAATCCACCCCGTCGGTACTATCATCTAAGCCATAGGAATTTACATTTTGCCCTAAAAGAGTGACAACTTTATAGCCCATAGCAAGCAAGTTCTTTACTTCGCCATAAATTTCTTGTGGCTTGCGACTCTTTTCCCTGCCCCTTACATAGGGTACAATACAGTAAGTACAAAAATTATTACAACCATACATTATATTGACATATGCATATAGGCTGTTATCTCTAACAACATTAATTTTGTCTATATTTTCAATATAAGACTTATCATCTATAACTTGATTAACAAACTTACGTTGCTTTAAGAATTCGTCTAAGTATTCGCCGAAAAATTCCACGTTGTTTGCACCAAATAC
Organism: uncultured Clostridia bacterium; assembly: GCA_944384375.1. Lineage (GTDB taxonomy): Bacteria > Bacillota > Clostridia > Christensenellales > UBA1242 > UBA7867. The sequence continues at coordinate 41,373 of CALWTE010000032.1, forward strand.
TATATCAATAAAAGGGAACTTCTTTTTTAAATTTGCAGCCATCTCTTTTTGTTGACTCATACAACCACAAACGGCTACAATTAGGTTTTTATTTTTCTTTTTTAAAGGTTTTACAGCCCCAATGTTACCTAAAATTTTTTGCTCTGCACTTTCTCTAATACAACAAGTATTAAAAACGATTATGTCAGCAGTTTCAGCACTTTCCGCTCTTTTATAGTCACGTTTTTCCAAAATACCAGCTAGTTTTTCCGTCTCGTGAACATTCATTTGACAACCATATGTATATATGTAGTAAAATTTATCCATTTTTTATCCTTTGTAATCTAAATTTTTATATTTTATTATACTACAAAAAGTCAAATTTATCAATAAAGTAATAATATTTTTTATAATTTGTAACATAATAAATTAGAGGTAAAAATGGGTAAAATTTTAAAATCATTTTTAATAGTTTTAGCTATTTGTTTAATTATAGCCATCGGCCTGACAATTTATGTAGTCGTAACGATATTACAAATTGACAAATCCCAAATGTTAAATTTAGACAAATTAAACACTATCAATGCGCAAATAAAAATTTACGACAACACTGATACAGAATTAGTCACCACATCGGCAAAAGGCAATAAAACTATAGGACTTAGCGATTTGCCTGAGTATCTTCCGCAAGCCTTTATCAGCATAGAAGACAAAAAATTTTACACACATCACGGGCTAAATTATGGCAGAATTGTAAAAGCTGGTATAAAAAATATTTTTAGTGGTACAGCAAAAGAAGGTGCTTCCACAATCACACAACAACTTATAAAAAACACTCACTTATCTAGTGAAAAAACAATGACGCGTAAAATTCAAGAAGCATATCTTGCCTTAAAATTAGAGAAAAAATATGATAAAAATAAAATTTTAGAAACTTATTTAAATGTAATTTATTTTGGTAATGGTTCTTATGGAATAGAAAATGCGGCGGAAACTTTTTTTAATAAGTCAGCGAGTGAATTAACCTTAGCCGAAAGTGCTACACTCGCAGGTTTAATAAAATCCCCACGAACCTATTCCCCTATACATAACCCACAAAAGTGTATTGAAAGGCGTAATTTAGTGTTACTTAATATGTTAAACGATGAAGTAATAAGTGAAGAACAATACAATTTGGCAGTTGCTACACCTTTGGAAATCGTAGAATCAACCGACTATAACTCAACCTTGAATAAACAAATTTTAGACGAAGCAATGACTATATTAAATTTAAGCGAAACAGATATATCAACCTCAGGCTATAAAATTTATACTTATATTAATAAAAACATACAAGATGAAATATTAAATATATACAATACTGAATTAGAAAACGCAATTTTAGTAATTGATAACAAGACAAATAGCATTATGTGCTCACTAGGAAATTGTTTGCAAAATAGACATGCAGGAAGCACCCTAAAGCCTATACTTTGTTATGCGCCTGCCTTTGAAAAAGGGCTTTTATCCCCTGCTACCCCTATAAATGATAGTAAAACTACTTTTGGCGATTATACACCTAAAAATGCGAATAATAAATTTTTGGGTTGGACTAATGTACGTATAGCCCTTGCTAAATCGCTAAATATTCCCGCTATAAAAACGCTAGAATACGTGGGAGTACAGAACGCGCAAAATTTTGCAAAAAAATTTGGCTTAAACTTTGATAAAGAAGACAACCATTTAGCAATAGCTCTAGGCGCTACAAAATACGGCTTCCCTATTTTGGATATCGCAAATGTATATTCTTGCTTTGCTCGTAATGGCGAGTATGATTCATTAAAATTAATTAAAGAAATTAGAGATTCAAATAACAAAGTCGTTTTTACTGCAAGTAACAATTTTAAGCAACAAATGAGTGCGGAAACAAGTTATTTAATAAACGATATTTTAAAAGATTCTATTACTATCGGCACTGCCAAAAAACTATCAAATTTAAACCTAAACTTATGCGCAAAAACTGGTACTGTTGGTTCCGATAATGGCACGAATACAGATGCATGGTGCGTTAGCTACACCCCTGAATACACAGTTTTGTCATGGTTTGGAAATACTACGGGAGATGATGAGAAAAACTTGCTTTCAACTCAAAATGGTGGCACGATTTCAGCAAGTCAAAGCAATAAAATTTGGCAAGTTTTAAAACAGCATTATAATATCAATAAAGATTTTACCCGCCCAGAAAATGTAGTTACCTTAAATCTAGATAGTCTATCTTTACAAAATCAAAAATTAGAATTAGCAAGTGAAAATACGCCTGAATGTTTTATTACAAAGGATATATTCAATAAAAAATTTGCGCCAAAAACAGTTAGCACAAATTTTGAAGTTATTACCACCCCCGTTCTAAATTTGAAGAAATATAAAGAAAAGCTTTATTTAACGTGGGAAGGTTTGGAATATTTAAAATACGAAGTGCATCAAATTATTGATAATAATGATAAAATTTTAACCACAATTGACGGAAAAAATGACTCAATGGAATATAGCCTAGACTTACCTAAAAAAGAGAGCGAATTCTATCTAGTAAGTAAATACAAGAATATGAATACAGAAAAAGAAACTATCAGCAATAGTGAAAAATACATACCTAATACAAAGGTTGCAGAATCTGACGGTGTGTTTAAGAAACTATATAAAAAGTGGTTTAAGTAAAATTAACCATAAATATTAGATATAACTAATAAAAGCTCTATACAAGCATTAGTAAAATTTGCGTTAGTGCTTGTTTTAATCTTGTTTCATTATTGATTTTTTGGTATGCTTTTTAAAAAAGTTTATTTAAGTTCTGGGGAACAAAAATTAAACTTTTGTCCTTCACTTGTTATAAAAAATACACTCCCTGACTTCTTTTGGAGTGTATTATAACATAAGAAGTTTCTTATCAAGTATTCCAAATGGGGTTCAATTCACAAAGAAGTATATTTCAATATACATATTTTGTTACTTAAATACAAACTTATTTATTATCTTTTAAACCATAATTTGATACTTATAGTTTTAGAATTTCTTCTGTAGCGAGACTATTGTTTATTAATTTCTCAATATCCAACTTACTTTCTTCTTTTAATACTCTATCTATTTTTGGCTTAGTAACAGGGTTTTTAGGCAAAAAGACAGTACAACAATCTTCATAAGGCAAAATACTAATTTCATATGTGCCGATTTTTCTTGAAACATTCATAATATCTTGCTTATCAAAACCTATTAAAGGACGGAATACAGGTATATTTACGACTGCATTTGTTGCATTAATACTTTGCAAAGTTTGGCTAGCCACTTGCCCTAAACTTTCCCCTGTAATTAATGCTCCAGCGCCTTCACGTTCGGCAATTTTTTGTGAAATTCGCATCATCATACGCCTAAGCAAAGTTATCATATAATCTTTGTCGCAATTTTTATTCAAAGTCTCTTGAATTTCAGTAACCGAGATAATATGAAGATTAATATTTACCAAATAATCTTTCATTTTTTCAACTAAGGATAACACTTTTTGACGTGCAAGTTCGCTAGTATAAGGATAACTATGGAAATGTATCGCTTCAATTTCCAAACCGCGACGCCCCATAAAATACCCTGCGACAGGACTATCAATACCGCCACTTAGTAATAACAACCCCTTACCCGCTGTGCCTAGTGGCATTCCGTCAGCACAAGGAATATCATTAGTAGAGATGTAAGTAAAACCATTTTCACGAATATCTACTTTGATTGTAACTTGTGGATTATGAATGTCAACTTTAGCACCTTGAAAATTTTTTAAAACCACATCACCCAGCAAGGAATTAAACTCCATAGAGTGAATAGGAAAAATTTTGCTTGCTCTCTTTGTCTCTACTTTAAAGGTTTTGTTATTCAAATCAAGCTGTTTTACTGCGTCAATAATTAATTGTTCTTCGGACTCTAATTTGGTAGCAATAGATAAAGAATGAATACCGAAAATTTTAGTCAATTTATCTACGATATCCACTTCATTTTCTTCAGGATAATTGCTGATTTCGTATCGCCCGCCAATTTTTTTAATATCAAACTGATATTCCTTTAGGCTGTGTTTTATGTTTTTTATTAAAGTACTTTCAAAAAACTGCCTATTGTTACCTTTTAAGAATATTTCACCATAACGTAATAAAATAACTTTCATTTAATTCTCCATTAATTTGTAATCTTTGGTATTTCGTTAGTTAATGCTTGTATTAGAGCGTCTATCTCTTGTGTCGTATTAAATTCTGAAAAACTAATTCTAATATTACCGAGCATTACATCATTAGGTTGCCCCATAGCGCTCAAAACCCTATTGCCAACCTTTTTGCTGCTACATGCAGAGCCTGTACTAACATAAATTTCATATTTTTCTAAACAATGTAACAAAACTTCGCCACGCGCTCCAACGAAAGACACACTACATATATTTGCTAAAGAATTTTCATTAGAATTAATTACAAAGTTAAAATTACTTGATTTCAACTTTTCCAATAAATATGCTTTTAAGTTTGCAATGTGTTGGCGCTTTTTATCAAAATCTATATACATTAGTTCGGCGGCCTTAGTAAATCCTATTATACCTGCGGGATTTTCAGTACCAGAACGAGTACCACTCTCTTGCCCACCACCTAAAATATGCGGTTTTATGTTTATTCCATTTTTTAAATACAAGCAAGCGACACCTTTAGGCCCGTGAATTTTATGCGAACTAATAGTATAAGCATCAATATTATCTTGTTTTAAGTGTAGCAAGACTTTACCAAAGGCCTGCACACCGTCAAAATGCACTAGACAATTTGGCAATTTCCCTTTAACTAACTTAGAAATAGCCGAAATGTCATTGATAGCGCCCGTCTCATTATTCACATGTATAAAGGAAACTAGACCTACGTCGTCGGTAAGTTTTTGCTGTAAATCATTAAAATCTAATGTGCCGTCCTTATTTAAGGAAACGTAGTCAACTTTATAACCTTGATTTTGCAAATTCCTAGCCACTTCATATATTGAAGGGTGTTCGCCGAGTGAAACAAGTATTTTTTTATCTTTGCGAGCAAGCCCATTAAGTATTAAATTATTTGCTTCTGTTGCACTGCCAGTAAAAATAATTCTATCCGATTTGTCAGCGCTTAGCAGGTTTAAAAAAGTTTTTCTAGCATTATCAACATCAAGTTTTACTTTTATAGCAGGATTATATAGTGCTGAAGGGTTATAAAAATTCTCTACACTATATTTTGCTACTAAATCAGCAACTTCAGGACGTGTCTGCGTAGTCGCAGAATTATCAAAATAAATCACTTTAAACTCCATTATAAACGTAATTGAGCGTTAAACGTACTACTCAAAGTATTTAAAATTTTATCAAACAATTGATTAACTTCTTCTTGTGTCATAGTTGCATCTTGCTTTCTAAATAGCATTTTAAATGCAACACTCTTTTTGCCCGCTTCAATTTGTTCGCCTTCATATATATCAAACAATTCTAGGCTGTCTAACGTATTTCCTGCCGTTTTCTTAATAGACTCAATTAAATCGCCTACTTTTACTGATTCGTCAACAACAATTGCCAAATCTCTATGCGCTGACGGATATTTAGGCAAAGGTTTAACCTTTTTTACCTTTTTTGCAGGTATCAAGTCCATATTAATTTCAAAATAATGACAATCTGCCTTTATATCAAAATTCTTTAAAACTTGCGGATGCACTTTACCTATAAAACCTATAACTTTATTCCCTATAAAAATATCGGCACAAATATTAGGATGCATAAAGCACTTTGTACTCTGTTTGTAAGTAAAAGTTAGGTTAAATTTGCTTGCTAGCATTTCGGTAATAGATTTTGTGTCAAAAAAGTCTTGTTTGCCCGCTACTAGATAGCCTAAAATGTTTGTTTCAATAGGCAAGTTATCCTTGCCAACTCTTTCGTTTTTAAAGATTTTACCTATTTCAAATATCTGTATATCGGTGTTTTTGCGACTTTCATTGAGTTTAACTACACCTAATAAACTACTTAATAACTGTGTACGCATTACACTGTAATCTAAACTCAAAGGATTCTCAATTTTTACAAAATTACGCAAATCATCTTCAGTAGGCACTAACAACTTATCTAACTCTAAAGGTGAACGGAATGAATATGTTTTCACTTGATGTGCTCCACTCGCTAACATATAGTTCGTAGCATCATATTTGGTTTGTAATTCAACGCTCATACCGCCAGCAATACTCTTTGTATTTTCGCAATATGTAGGCGTAATTTTGTCATAACCATAAAACCTAATAATTTCTTCAATTATGTCAGCAGGTCTCTCTATGTCTGCCCTAATAGCAGGAATATAACATTTTAAAATCGTACCACTCTGCTCTACTTGAATATCTAATTTACTTAAAATCTCTACTATATCATTATTTGGAATTTGAATTCCTAAAGTATTTTCTAAATCAAGAGTATCTAACTCTACTACTCGCCTACTTGTGTCTATTTCGCCTTTTTGAATAATTGTAGGGCAAATCTTACCTATCTTAAATACTTCAATTAAACTTAACACTCTCTGCATACCGAGTTTAGCAGAAATCGTTTCCACACCACGTTCGTACCTAGCACTAGCATCAGTCCTTACTCCCAAACTTCTAGCGCCACGTCTAATATTTACTCTGTCAAAAATAGCACTTTCAATTACGATATTTTTAGTTTCAGTGCTAATAGAGAAGTCTTTGCCCCCCATAATACCAGCAATACCAATAGGCTTTTCGCTATCCGCAATAACGGTAATTTCACTATTTAATTTATATTCTTTGCCGTCTAAACCATTAATAAGTTCGTTTTCTTGTGCGTTTCTAACAATAATTTTATGATTTTTAATCTTATCATAATCAAATGCATGTAGCGGTTGTCCCATTTCCCATAAAACATAGTTCGTTAAATCTATGATATTATTTTTAGGGTTTAGTCCTATTGCTTTTAAACGTTTTTGAATTATTTTAGGCGAATCTTGTATTGTTATGTCTTTTACCACACAACCTAAATAAACAGGACAATTTTGGGTCTTTATATCAATGTCCAACTCTAAATCTTCTTTTACTGTACTAAAAGTTAATTTAGGCTCTTTAAATTCTCTATTTAGACCTGCGGCTAATTCTTTAGCAAGTCCTATAACACTTTGACAATCAGGTCTGTTTGCTAAAACCTTAATATCAAAGATTACGTCATCAAGTCCCAAAAACTCCGCAATAGGCTGACCTTCCTTTGCGCTTTCGTCTAAAATCATTATTCCGTCAACCAAAGCATTAGGATAAACGGAATCATCAATTTTTAATTCTTCACCAGAGCAAAGCATACCCTGTGAATTTTCGCCACGCATATTTGTAGTTTTAATCTTTACACCATTTGGTAAATCAGCACCATCTAATGCACAAGGCACTAAAGCACCTTCAAAGACATTTGTTGCTGCTGTAAGAATTTGAACTTGTTCTCCGCCCCCGAGATTGATGGTACATATCTGTAATTTATCAGCGTTTGGGTGACGAGCAAGTTTAACTATTCTACCTACTTTGACTCTCTCCATTCCCTTAGAGAGATTTTTCATTTCTTCTACTTCAAAGCCGATTTCAATAAATCTTTTTGCTATATCTTCGGCTGTTAGTCCACTTAAATCTACGAAATCAGACAACCATTTTAATGTAACAATCATTTCCTATCTCCTACTTAAATTGCTTTAATAAATTAATATCGTTCTCATATAAGTCTCTTAAGTCAGCAACCCCATACTTTAGCATAGCCAACCTATCTAAACCGATACCTGCAGCAAACCC
>CALWTE010000033.1 GCA_944384375.1 uncultured Clostridia bacterium
AATAGAGAGATTTTATAGATTTAGAAAAGAAAATTTTAATTTTTTGAGGAGACAAAAATGAACTATACAAACTTAAATTTAAATGAACTTATACAAGCGGAAGTTGACCGAATTTCAACTAAATACAACAAAGATTTTTTTTTCTTTTTTGACCTTATCAAAATCACTGGACTTGGCAGAGATAATGTGAGAAATCTTATGCGAAGCAAAACTTTTCCAACAACAAAAGTCGGCAAAAGACAAGTTGTAGGCGTTCTTAATTTTGTCACTTGGCTAACTCTTAACAACGCTCAAAGCGAGGTGCAAAATGGCTAAAAAGAAAGCAGTTAAGAAAACTCGTAGAGCAAATAATGAAGGTTCGATTTTTCAAAGAAGTGATGGTCGTTGGGGCGGAGCTTTAACGATGGGCTATGATGAAAATGGTAAGATTATTAGAAAAACAATCTATGGAAAAACACAAGCAGAAGTTGTTAAAAAATTATCTGAAATTAGTGGTAGAATGAAAAGCAATTCTTATGAGTTGGTTGAGAATAATAACTTGGAAACTTTAATGTTTGAATATCTTATGACTTTCAAAAAGAGTGCTGTAAGTCCACGAACTTTTGAAGGTAATATTAGAAACTTTAAACTGCATATTGCACCCCAGATTGGCAAAATGAAAGTTTATGAAATAGATAACTATGCCATACAATAATTGGTTAATAATTTAATGGAACAAGGCTATAGCAATGACACTGTCAAAAAATGCAAACACTTATTAAATCAATTTTTTGAATATGCAATTGATAACAAATGGATACTTGTCAACCCTACACTTAAAGTAAAAATTAAAGGCAAAAGGAATATTTATCAAGTAAACGATGATGAAAAATACAAAGCAATGCCACCAGAGATTAGAGATAGGTTTTTGGAAGCATTAGATAAAGACGAAGCAAACTTTATTAAACCACTTTGTATAACTCTTATGTTTGCAGGACTTCGTATTGGCGAAGCTCTTGCTTTAAAGTGGAAAAATATAGATTTTAACAACAAAACAATAAGGGTTGAACGAGCAATCACACAAGTTCCAAAGTTTGACGAACAAGGCAATATTAAAGACCGAATAACAGTTATTGGAGATACAAAAACTACTTGTAGTGTTAGAGATATACCTGTAACCGATATTGTCATAGATACCCTAAAACAATGGAAAGACAAACAAAATGAAAGACAACAAACAAACCCTGATGTAACAGCAATTTTAACATCTCCCACATCTTTTGTCTTTGCTAATGATGATGGTAGTTATAGGACATATTCAGGCACTAGAAAGATATTTGATAGATTTAAGAGAAGAAACGGATTAAACAAGTTTAATATTCATTTTCACGGACTACGACACACTTTCTCAAATATGCTGTTTGAAATGAATGAAAATCCAAAAGTAATACAACAGCTTTTAGGACATAGAGATGTTAAAACGACAATAACAGTTTACAACTCAGTTAATAGCGATTATGTGCGAGAAGCAACTGATAGACTTAACACTAAAATACAAGAACAACAAAAAGAGAAAGAATTTAAAATTGAAAATCCAAAAGAACCTGAACTTACAGATGAAGAAATAGACCAAATGATTAAAGAGCTCGAAAGAAAGAAAAAGAGAAAAGAAAAAGATTTTGAGATGTAATGGCAACCTAAATTGAAATAAGTAAAGAATTATGATATAATATTCTTGTCGGAGGATATTATGAAAAAAGAAATAGTAAACAAATGTATTGATGTTTTAGAAGTTGCTGGTAAGACAGCTTTAAGTGTTATACCTGTTGGTGGTGCTTTGGTTACTGCAGTTTACGATGTTGTCAAGGGCAATATTTTGCAAAAAAGACAAGAAAAATGGAAAGATATGATTGAAAATAGATTGTCTAAACTTGAAACCACATTGGAAGATATTGGTGAAAATGAAGCATTTGCAACAATGCTAATAAAAACAACCGAACTTGCTATGAAAACTGCAAAGGAAGAAAAATTGGAATATTTGGCAAACGCATTGCTTTATTCTATTGACCACAGCATTGATGAAGATAAACTTATTATGTTTATGTCGTATGTTGAAAAATATTCTGTCGCACATATAAAAATATTAAACTTTTTTAATAATCCAGAGAAGTTTGATAATTTAAATGTTAATAGTTATGTGATGGGGTCTCCACTACAACCATTAAGCAAAGTCTATCCTGAGGTCGTGCCATTAAAAGATAAATGTATTAACGATTTATACAATGATGGTTTAATGACTACTCAAAGTATAAATGTAACAATGACAGTGCAAGGAATGCTTGCAAAAAGAACAACTGAATTGGGAGATGAGTTTTTAAGTTTTTTAAAACTTATTTAATTGACAGCAATTGACAGCAAATATACCCGTTTCATATAGTATTAGAACAATTTAGATCGATAGTTCAATATTTGGCTATCGGTCTATTTTTTTGTCTCTTTTTTGACAGCAATTGCTCCAAAAATTGACAGCAAATGTTTTTTTGAGTGGAAATTTATAAAAATTTTTAGAAGATAAAAAACCTTTGAAAGTGCCTATTTATAAGGGTTTTTCAAAGGTTTATGATTGGAGCTGATGACGGGACTTGAACCCGTGACCTCTGCCTTACCAAGGCAGTGCTCTACCTGCTGAGCTACATCAGCACAGCTCCAAAATGGAGTAATTATTTAGTTGTAGTTGTGTTAAAATTGGTGCTTTCCTTATCTTACCAAGGTGGTGCTCTACTGTACTAAAGCCACGATAGCATACAAGCCTAGTTTTATGCTATAAATTTATTATATAATTTTTTATGAGGTGTGTCAATAAAAATTTCAAGTTTTTGTGTAATTTTCTTAATATACACAAAATAAATATTATCTTTCCCATTATTTAAGACAAGTATATAAAGCACCATCAACATTAACAACAATATATAAAAACATTAATAATAACACAAAGGATAAAAGAAAACCTATTTAACTTTCAATAAATTACAAAATTATCACGTAACTTTTATGTAACAATAAAAAAATGCACGTCCTAAAACTTTTAACATTTAGAGAGTGCATTGTTTAAATTTTGTTTTATTTTTCTTTTGATGGTTTTTGTTTTTAAGTTTGTGTGCCTTTTTCGGTTATTTATTCTTCTGTAATTTCTTTTTCCGTTTGATTTTTTCTTCTGGCTTGTTGTCTTTCACTGTTTGTATGTCTTATTTTTTTATTCTTTATCTGTTGGAGTGCCTTGTTCTTTTATTTCTTTTTTGGCTATTTCTTCTATAGTTTTATTTTTTGTTGTCTTCTTTTATATATTTTTCTTCTTCTATTTGATTTTTTCTGTTTCGTTGGCTTTCTTCGTTTAACTATTTTCTTGTGTTTTATTTTCTTTGCTCAAGGCTATGTTTTGCCCTATATTTTCTTTGTTAGTGGTTGCGTTTTTCTCTGTGTTGTCTTTTGCGTTGCTTTGGTCTGTTTTCTTTGAATTATCGCGTAGGTTAATGTAGTAGACCACACCCGCAGCGGTTACAAGCACAAAGAAACACCCTAGACTAAGGAAGATAATTTCCTTTGTGCCTATACCATAGTTATATTGCTCGCGAGTAGGAATCACATTATAACTACCTTCATCTGATTGCATATAAATGCCTTGATAAACAATTTCGTCATACTGCCCATTTGGTATTGTGATTGAGTATGTAAGTGGTGTTGAAGACGGTGCGATTACCAAATCAGTTTCAAACGTCTCCGTTACATCATTTCGTGTATAAACCACTTGAAATCTTTCTGCTACATCGTAATCATAAAAATTATACATTTGCAAATAAACGTTTTGTGTGCCTGCATCATAGTAATGGAAATACCCTGCCACCATATTTCGCTCTGCGGTGTATGATTGCGTGGACGCATATATTCCAAAAAGAATGAAGAAAGTCGCAATTATTAAAACCATTACTTCACAAAAGAATATAAACCAAAACATTTGCTTTTGCTTGCGAGTCAAAGGCTTGCGAGCATATTCCACCTGCCCTACTTGCCCCGCACGAGCATAAGCAAAACTTGTGTTTGATTGATTTTTTAAATTAAAATTTTGATTGTAAAACGAATTATTTTGTTGAACTGGGCGAACTATCTTGCTGTGCCACCTGAGTAGCCGTTTTTGTCTCGGCGTTGTTTTGGTCTTCTTGCACAATGTCTGCATTTGGGTTTTGTAACGCATTGTCCGCGTTTTGCATCGTTTGTGCTGGTTGATTGTTTAAATTAGGTTGCGGTGCGTTTTGCACATAATTAAACTGTTGGCTGTAACCATTTTGTTGTGATACTTGCGCGATTTGTTGAGCAAGAATGTTTGGTACAAAGGGCATACGAGCAAAAACAGACCACCCCAAAATATAAGCATAAACGATAAAAGTAATTAGCGAAATAACAAAGTAAATTTGAATACCCGCTAGATATGCCAACCCTAACGCAGTCGCGGTGTCGCCAGGATAAGTAGACATCAAAGCCATCGCCGTAATTAAAAATGCTAAGTTTATCAAAATTGAAATTAACGATATTGCAAAAACCACAATACCATAAGCCACGCTATTACGCGCCGATTTAGATAAACTGTACACAAGCAAAAGTACAATGTTTACAAAAGCCAAAGCCATTAGCGAAAAGGTAAACGCTTTTGAAACAGTAAGTATGCTCGCAGAATAATCACCCGTTTGAATGGCAATTTGCGAGCCTAAAACCATATATGCAAGGCAGAAAAACAACATTAAGACGCCACAAAGGAACAATCCCACTTGCATAATATTTTGTTTGAATTTGAATTCCATAAAATCCCCCTTGATTCCCTTTTTAATATTAAGTATAAAGTCATTATATACCAAATCAAACGTTTTTGCAATAGATACGCCTTGTTTGATAATTTTATAAGATTTATTATATTTATTTTATATAGAAAACTACTTATAATTTTTTTTAATAATATTTTATATAAAAAACTGCTTATATTTTTTAATAATATTTTATAATATTGAATACTACTTATAATTTTTATATATCGCCTGATAAAAAATTAAACAATTCAATTGTTTTTTAATAAAATTAACAAAAAATCAAACAAAATTAACGAAAAATTAATAAAATTACCTATTTTTTTAGAAAAAACATCTATTTTTTAATAAAATTATCTATTTTTTTATAAAATGCCACAAAAAAATGTGTGATTTGCAAAAACCGATTATAGTTTTAAAAATTAATATTTATAGTTTGTGTTAAATTGCGCAAAAATTATGTTGAATTGTATAAAAAATTATAAAATCATATTAAAAATAAAAAAATTAGCCCAAAAATATTGATTTTTAAAGAAAATAATTAAAAAATGAGTACTATGCATCACCAAAACTTAAATTGCAAAGCATTAATTTTTGTCCAACTTTTGGGGTTCACCCCAGTAAAAATTTTCTATTAATTAAATAAAACCAAGCGAAAACACTGAAAGCAACTCGCTTCAAACTAATAAAAAAGTGGCAAAATCTAACATAACAAGTTAATTTTTCCACTATCTTAATTATTTATATAATCTTTTATATTTTTTATAGTTTTATTGATTTTTCGGTAATTTCCTAATTTTATTATCTTTTTTATGCAAAATAACAAGCGCTTTTTAGTTGCGTTTCTGCTTGTTTAGTAATTCTTCACGTTTGTTGCGGACTTCGGCAAGGGCTGAATCCAGATTTTCAACATCAATATTATTATTCATTAATGCTTTGTAGAGATTTGCATCAAGCGTAAAGTAGATGTTTTGGCTGAAAAATTTGTCTTCTAAAATGGAATTTTTAATTTCGGCTTGCATATTTTCAAAAGTAAAGTCATTCCCCACTTTTTTATTTTGTTTCTTTAGATTTTTGATAAAACCTTTATTGAATTTACGACGGTCGCGTTCGTCTAGTTTGGAATAAAACTCAGCAAAATCTTTATCGCTTGTTTGCGCCAAATCTTTGGCTATTTGTTCATTCGTTTTTGCCATAAATTCTGTGGACATTCGGGAATGTACATAAATACTAACCAAATCGCCAAATTTACGGAAAACAGGGGTTGCGATAAAGTTTAGTTCGCTATATGGAATGATTAGCGATTTTTCTTGCTCGGTTTGTTCGTTTTCGCTAGAATTAGAATTTTCGTCTTTGTTTTTGCTTTTGTCCGCTCCTAAGTTGTTATTTTGGGTATCGTCAACCATAATATTGTCTATTTCGGCATAGTTAAATTTTACATTACTGGTTTTGTTTTTGTTTATTTCAATTTGGTTGAATTTATTTTTATTAGTTTGGGTATTGCTGTTTTTATAGTTTTCTGTTTCGTTAATTCCTGCATTGATGGTTTCGTCTTCGTTAACTTTTGTTTTGTTATTTTCGGCATTTTCGTTTGCGGAATTGTTAGTTTCGGCTTCAATTATTTCGGTATTGCCTGCTTCTACTTCTCTGGTTTCGTTTTCGCTAGTTTGGGCATTTTTATTTTCAGCATTGTTAGTTTCAAAATCGCTAGGCTGAGTATTACCAAAAACATTGTTTTGCAAATCAGGAAAAAGCAAAGCCCCGCCTTCCATAGATTCAATCGCAGACATTTTATCGGCGAAAATTTCTTCGTTAGTGGCGGTACGCAAGCCCGATTCGGTGAACTTAAAGTAAATTCCGTTTGCAATATCCATTATAACAGCGTTTTCGTCTGCGGGCAGGTTCGCAAAATCAAACCTACCATAGCAAAATTCTATATTGTTTATATTCTGCTCTTGAATATGGCAGTATAGATTCACTAATATAAAAATCAAAATCACGAAAAATACTGCCAAAGTTATCCAAAAGGCGGTGTTATCTTCAATCAAGCCCATAACAATGGCAAACACACAGGCTATGCCAAAAATCAAAAATCCCCAAAGCGCGCTTCTGCGGGCGTATGCTGTCCTTGCTGGATTGTCTAGTACTATGAGTTTTTGTTGCGCCAAAATGTCTATAAAGGCAAGCGTTTGTTCTTTTGGTTTTGAAATCCCCAAAATGAAAGTTGCTATGCTTGTTATGATGCCGATTCCCAAAAGTACAGCACAAACTACTATTATAATCAATGTTGAATTATAAAATCCAGCCACCCCATCATCTACGGATAACAAAACCGAGCCATTTCGCTCCAGCCCCACGATATAATGAATTCCATCTATATCGGTGTTATATGTTAAAACGACACTATCCCCACGACTTAAAGAATCCCAGTCCGCGCTATTTCCCAAAAAATCGCTTATTTCGTATTCGTTAAAATAATCTAAGGTAACTATGTCGCCTCTTATTTCGGTAATTTCGCCCGAAACAGTTACGAAACTATCTCTATTAGTTACACTTTCAAGAGACAACACACCCACGACGACACCGACAATGCCGATTGCCACAAACAATAGAAAACTTACAGCAATGACAAAGTACCATTTACGTTTATCGTTAGTTATTGTTATAATATCTTGTTTAGGGGTATCTGCACTACCTGATAGATTTTCAAAATTGTTTTTAGCGTCTTTCACTTTTTTATTAAACATTTTACTTGCCTTTTGTAAATTCGTACTATTATAGCATATTAATATAATTATTTGAATAAAAAACAAAAATTTATAAAAAATTTAGCAAAATTTCAAAAAAATATATTAAAATTGACAAAAAATATATAAAAATAAAGAACTATGCTTTAGTTGTTTGCTATAGCATAGTCTTGTTTTTCTTGTTCTACTTGAGCGACGCGACGGGCTTCTTCTCTCATTTTGCGCTCGTATAAATTTGCCATTCTAAATCTTGTATATCTTTGTATCAAGCACGGCATAAGATGAAGAATAAAATTAACAATTACAATAGGAAAAGTTACAAAAAAATCAATAGAAGGGAAGACAAATAGTGCGGTCAACCCCAAAATTCCAGCAGTTAAATGCAAAATTTCAGCAAAACAAGTTTCTTCCAAAAATTTGGCTAGATACCCTGTATCTGTAGATTGTATGGTAGATTTTGGAAACCCCGCCGTCCAGCCTAAGTCTGGCACCTTATCTTTCCAACGTTGCACACCTAATTTTTTTAAACTCTTTACTTGCCATTTACGGACTCTAAAAAAGGAATTTTTGTAATTCAAGAAACGTTTGGGAACAATTAAACGCAAGCCAACTGCTAATATCCCCAAAACGACCAAAACATATAACACCACAGCCAAAGGCGAGAATACCGCATATAACATTGTTTCATGTCCCCACGAAATATTTTGCAAAATTGAAATGCCTGTCATTACTAATAATGTTAAAGCAATTATAATTGAATATAACATAAATGTTTCTCCTTTTGTAGTTATTCGCAAAAAATCATAAAGTTATGAATTTTTTAATAATTTTTGGTATTTTTTATGATTTTCATTAATTTTTTATTGTTTTTTGCTAATTTTTTATCATTTTCATTAATTTTTTATTGTTTTTTGCTAATTTTTTATCATTTTTCAATTTATTTTAATAATTTACAAAGTTACGATAATTTTTAATATTTTCTCCTTTCTTTAACTTATAAATATAGTTTTTATATTCGTATACATTAAAAAATTTTACTTTATAGATTCATAAATCACTTTTAAATTTATTTTTAAAATTTTTTAGATAATTAACAATCTTACTTGAATTACTCTATATTTACTAATTTTTAATAAAAAAACAAAACTTAAATAAATAAAAAGTTAGCACTACTTTTCCTTTTTACTTAAAATCTTTTAATTATTATACCACAAAAACTTAAAAAATGTCAAAAAATAGTTAAAAAAATAAAAAATTTTTGGCAAATTTTATTTAAATGTATAAAAGAAAAATTTGTACTGTCTAAAATCGGCAAGTCAACTAAAATAAAAAATAAATAGCAAAAATTAAAGTAAAATTAACAGCAAAGTTTTAAATTAAATTTAAAAAACAATATTTTTATTAAAATTTGCACAAAAATTTATAAAAATTACGTAAAAACATATAAAAAACTTTATTTTTTGATAAAAATAGTTTAAAATAAAATTTATGCAATACAAAATTTTAAGTCGTTCGGCGCTCAAATGGATAGCACTTATCACAATGCTTATAGACCATATAGGCGCAATTATAGGTTCAACAGTATTTGAAAGTTGGCAATTAGGCTGGCTATATGATACTTTGCGTACAATAGGTAGAGTATCTTTCCCTATCTTTGCATTTTTCATTGCGGAAGGTTGGTTCTACACGCACAGCAAGAAAAAATACCTTTTCACACTTTTAATTTTTGCAATAATCACGCAACCTATTTACTACTTTGCCCTAAATATTAATTTATTTGATTTAAATATTTTATTTACATTTTTGCTAGCAATCTGCGTGTTCTATTTTATTGACTTAATAAAGCAAGACAAATCACTATCCTTTGTGTATATTACACTAATTATTGCACTTGCGGTGTTAGTTTTTGTACTAGATGCTCTAGGAATTACGGTCAATTATGGTTTATATGGTGTATTCTTGCCTGTGGTTTTCTATATTTTCTATCACGCAAACTGGCGCTACTCAAAATTAGTGATGTTTTTGATTGTGGCAATAATGATGATATTAGACTGGCTAACTCGCTTCCTATTCGTAAGCCAAATTACATTTAACGCATTTATTGATTTATTCCCACTTCTTAGCATACCGCTCTTGCTACTATACAACGGACAAAAAGGCAGATACAGCCCAAAGTGGTTATTCTACATATTCTACCCTGCCCACATTTTAATAATATTCTTGTTTACTCTGTTAATTTAGGATTCAAAAGTATTAATCTATCAATTTGAATTTTATTCATTTAGATTAATTTAACACAAAAACAGTATTATGCATACGCATAGTACTTTATTTTTTGCAAAAATTTACGAAAATTTGCTTATTTTGTTTTGAAAATTAACCATTTTTGGATATAATAAACTTAATACACAAAAAAGGAGTGATTAAAAAATGAGTGTTAAATTTGTACAATATGGTTGCGGAAAAATGGCAAAATATACTATCCGCTACTGTTTAGAAAAAGGTTATGAGTGCGTGGGTGCTTTTGATATAGACGAAAGCAAATTCGGCACAGACGCAGGCGAATACGCTGGAGTAGGCAAAATCGGTGTAAAAATTGAATCAGCAAAGGGCGACATCGTGGCAAGGCTAAAAGAATTACACCCAGACGTTGCCATTGTGACTACTATGAGTTTGCTAGCAGACTGTGAAGAAGCACTTATGGCTTGTGCCACCGCTGGTGTAAACGCAATAACTACTTGTGAAGAAGCATTCTACCCACAAAACAGTAACCCTAATTTATATAAGAAAATAGACGAAATGGCAAAAAAGACGGGCTGTACTATCACGGGTACTGGTTATCAAGACGTTTTTTGGGCTAACTTAATTGTTACGCTTGCTGGTGTTACGCACAAAATCACAAAAATTCAAGGTAGCAGTAGTTACAATGTAGAAGATTACGGTATAGCACTCGCGAAAGCGCACGGAGCAGGGCTTACGCCTGAAGAATTTGAAAAGGAAGTAGCAGCCGCTGACAACATTTCCCCTGCAGAACGTCAAAAAATTATAAATGCGGGCGAATTTAAACCTAGTTATATGTGGAACGTAAATGGTTGGCTCGCTAGCAAATTTAACTTGCACATAACCAGTCAAACACAAAAATGTGTGCCTTTATACAACAAAACCGCGCTAAAAAGTGATACTTTGCAGATGGAAATTCCTGCTGGACGAGCAACGGGTATGAGTGCTGTCGTAACGACTCAAACCAAAGAAGGAATCGTGCTAGAAACTCAATGTATCGGTAAAGTTTACGCGCCAGACGAATGCGACAAAAACGAATGGACAATTTATGGCGAACCAGACACCACCGTTACTATCACAAGGCCACAAACTGTGGAACTTACTTGCGCAAGTATTGTAAACCGTATTCCAGACTTGCTCAATGCACCTAGCGGTTACGTAACCACCGATAACTTCGGCATCTGTAAATACGACCAAAACCAAAAGTAAACTAAATTGTTTAAATTAAAAAAACAAATATAGACTAAGCATCTTAAAAGTAACATTCTTTTAAGGTGCTTTTTGTTATATTAAAATTAAACTCAAAAATATAAAAATTAAATTAAAAATACAAAAAATAGAAGCACCCCTGACAGTACTTCTATTTTTTATTACACATCAAAAAATTAACTTACTTGCAATTTTTAACAGTTATATCGCAAAATTTTGTAAGTAAACGTACAAAAAATTGCAAGTAAATCATAAGTTTTGGCAAATAAAATAAATTTTATTTTTCATATGCGGAAATAATTAATTGCGAAATTTCTTTACTTGCATTTTTATTGCTAATGTCTTTAAAATTTTCTAAAATTTGTCCAGAATCTTGATTATTTAAATAAAAATCAATATTTTTCTTAATATCTTTTATATTTTTTGCAATAAGTGCTGCTTTTCTATTTGTTATAAATTTAATATTCTTTATTTCGGGAAATAGATTGTTGTTTAATGCAATATATTTTAATTCCTTTACTGAAGCCTCACACAAAGTACTACTACCGCATTTACCTATCATAATCTCGCTAATTTGCATTAAATCTGGCATATAATCTACAAAACCTAAGTTTATAACATTATTTAAATTGTTTTTCTTGATAAATTTATCAATTTTTTCTTTACTTTTTGTATTTTTGCCATTAACCACTATAAAACCAAATTCTGGCATTTCTTTGCTAAAATATTTAATGATTTTATAGTTGTTCCCGAAACCTGCCCCACCGTTTGAAAGCAAAATATATCTTTTGTCTGGATAGTTTAACTTATTTAAAATTTCTTCTTTAGTTGAATTAGTTAAAAATTTAGGATTAATAGGTATTCCTATCGTCTTTAATTTGTTTTTATCAAAATTCAATTTCAGTAAATCTTCTGTAACTTCCTTACAAGAAGAACATAAATAGGTACAATGTTTTAAATTTTGAGAATAATAAGCAATCATAAAATCGGGCATTTGAAAAATGTATTTAACATTTGTTTTGCCTTCTTCTATTAACTCATCTAAGGCTAGCGCAACAAAATTAAGTGGAGTAAATATAATATCAGGCTCATATTCTTGTATGTAATTTATAAGTTCAGCCTTGCTTAATTTTATATCTGTTTTTAAATAGGTAAAATTTTCTTTTGTTTTTAAACACTGATTATATGCTATTTTTTGCCCGAATGCCACAATAGATGGGAAAAATTTTACTAATTTATAATAAAATTCACTACTAAATTTCGCTCTTTTTTCGTTTTTTGCATAAATATCAACATAATTTGTTGAAACATTTGGATAAGAGTCTAACTCTTGTTTTACTGAGTTGCAAATAGAAATTAACCCAGCACCAACTCGTAGCCCTACCAATAAAACTTTCATTTCTTCTCCTACTTTTGTATTTGATTATTCAAACATTTTAAACCAGTTATGTAATATAAAATTTGCGCTTCTGGATTATCACTATGCAATGGAATCATACTAATAAACAAAAGCCCTTCTAACAACTCAATTTCGTTTACATCAAAACTAAATTCTTCCAAAATCGCATCAAATGAACTAGGTGAAGGAATTTCTTTTGTGAAAAAGTTATATTCAAAATCGTTGCTAGCTTTTTCTTTTAACCTAAACAAATTTAAAGTTATGTAGTCATACAAACCGTGATAATTGTGCCTGATTTTTGCAATATCATAACGAAAATCGCCG
Organism: uncultured Clostridia bacterium; assembly: GCA_944384375.1. Classification (GTDB taxonomy): domain Bacteria; phylum Bacillota; class Clostridia; order Christensenellales; family UBA1242; genus UBA7867. The sequence continues at coordinate 12,792 of CALWTE010000033.1, forward strand.
TAAATAGTATCCACTCCAAAATTTCCACGCGGGTCAATAAACTTAAAGGTCCCCGTTTGCGGAAAGAATATTACATTACTGAAACAACTATCCCCATGTATAATACCAGTGTATTTTTCACTATTTTCTACTAAATTTGTTATTTTCCCCTTCAATTTATCAAAAATTTGATAAAAACCTTGTAATTTTTCTCCATTTGCAAAAATATATTCTTGTTCTAAAATATCTTTCCTGTCCCATTGTTTTATTCTTTCCAAAGTTTTATCAAAGTACATAAACTGCGCGTATTTTTTAATATCAAAATCATTAGATGGCTTTACTTCCCAAAACTTGCTCAAAGATTTAATCAATTTCCTAAAAATGTAATCTAAATTACTTTGATTAATATTGTAATAATTAAAATATTCCGTCAACGTACTGCCATTTACAAACTCCGTTTTATAGGAAACAACTTCTTTACCGTCTACAGTCTTGATTTCTTCGCCATAAAAATTAGGGATTAAATAATCAAGTTTCATTTCCTTAATCTTCTTTAGCCAAGCAATTTCTGATTTTAACTTTGTATAACTACTAACCTTTGTTAAAACGCCGAATTCATCTAAGTGAAATTTATTAAAACTACGTCCCGACACATTTTGTGCCAGTGTATTATTGTAATCTTTTAATGTACCCGTATCAAACCACGAATTAATCTCACGTCCTTTCATTGTTTTTTCTTGTCCATATCTTTCAATAAGCGAACTTAACTGCAATTCACCCCTTATTTTCTTATATTGAAAAGACAAGCATTTGCATAACAACTCGGGGTCTGTAAAATTATAATAGCCGATTAAAACTTTGTTTGTTTCGGGAGTATATTCAGGTTTGTCTATAATTTCAGTAACATTTTCTTCCGAATCCGTCTTGATTAAACACCAACGCGAATGGCTATTATCATTAATTAGTTTATACCCCAGCCAGTCATAAGAGTAGTCTAAATTCGTTTCGCACAAAGTGTCGCCTAATAATAAGATTGTAGGCTTTTTAATATAATCTTTACAAAGTTGAAAAGCGTGCAAAGGACCTTGCGGATTGTTTTGCACTACAAAATTCAAATTTAAACAGCCAAAACTCTTTTTAGCAAATTCTTTTACAACGGCTTCATTACTAGGGCTAACCACAAATGTAATGTCGTCTACTACACGATTTTTCACTAAATCAGCAATCATATTAAAACAAGCGGGTTTTTGATTGATTGTAAGTAAGCCTTTTGGCAAAATATATGACAAAGGCGCTAAGCGAGTAGCACGACCTGCCATTAAAATTATTAATTGATTTTCCATTATTACCTCACGTTTGATATTGTATCAAAATAAGGAATCTATGTCAAATGCTTGAATTATTTTTGCATTTATGATAATTTTGTTATTATAGACAAGGGGTATAATATGAAAATTTACAATCCGCATAATAATGATTTAAAAAAAATACAATTAATAATTTTTGATTTTGATGAAACATTGTATTCTAGCCCCACCGCACAAATTTATTATGAAAATTTTATAAAAAAAGCAATTTTAGATTTATCAAACTACACAGAAGAACAAGCGTTAAAAATAATGAACGATTTTGGATTCACAAAACGTGGTGAAAATAGAGTATCTTTTGGAAGTAATTGCGAAAAATTTGGAATTGAAAAAAGTGCATGGGATAATTATAAACTGAATCACTTTTTTGAAGTAGATTATAAAAATACTAGCACCATTAATGAACAAACATTAAAAAAATTAAAAAACCACTATAAACTTGCATTGGTTTCAAATGAAATTCTTGAAAATATTGAATATAAAGCAACTAAATTAAACATAAATTTATCAATTTTTAACAAAATTTATGCACCAACTAAACAAAACGTTAAAAATTTTTATAAAAACAAGCAAGAAATTTATTCTGCTTTGCTGCAAGATTTTGCAATTTCTCCCCAAGAAACATTTGTCATAGGCGATAGATACAGAGTGGATATTTTGCCTCTAATAAATTTAGGTGGTGCGGGCGTACAAATAGAAAATACTGATGAAGTAGCCGAGATTTTAAACAAAACCTTTATAATTAAATAAAAAATAGCAATAAATTTCAATTTTAAAATTTTACTGCTATTTTTTATTGTTAAAATATTCGTCTTTAGTTATTTCAAAAAAAGTTGTTGAAAAAAGTTCGCCTATTTGATTTGTCCAGTTGTTGTAAAGAGTTTTTACTCTTTTCATTTTTAATTTTTCTTCGTAAACAAATTGCGCGCGTATGTTATTTAAATTCGTGTTGCAAGTAATTTTTTCTGCGTTTTTCTTATTAAATAGAAATTCAAAAAATCTATCTAAAATCGCCGTTCCGTAACCGCCATTTTGAAACGTTTTATTGCATATCTTTATGCCAAAATCAAATACATTGCCATCTTCTTTATAACTCATCTCACCTATAGGAATATTTTCGCAGTAGATAATAAAAATATCACCTTTTTTATCGGCACGAGTAATGCTATCCTTTACCTTCTCTAATGTAGTTTTAAGTCCTAGCGGGAAGCCCGCATGTGCCATGATTTCACCATTGTTCCACCAAGAAAGCAAAAGCGAAGCATCATCTACTGTGGCTTGCTTTATTAATAAATTTTTGCCATTATGAGTTAAAGTAATTTCCATACATTCTCCTAAAATGCTAAAATAAAAAATTCGGCATATTATACTATAATAAACTATTTTTAATCCAAGGGTGCGTACAATTCCGTTCTGGCGGAGAGAGGCGGATTCGCTCTATAGCGAGCAAGCCACTCACTAATTTTGAACTTAACTGACTGGCATATCAAACTTCACACTTAACTTTTACTTTTTCTGTTATGCCAGACATTTCATAACTGCGTTATGAAAAGGCACCGACGATAGGCGGTCCGTGTGCGACCATTGTCGCACGGCAAACGCCAGTTTGCAATCCGCCTCTGATGACTTTGTCCAAAGAAAAAACGTTGGCGGAGAGCAAAGGTATTTGTACTCACCCTGATTATTATTTAAAGCAGAGTTTTCTATCTGCTTTATTTCATATTCTATATCACTTATTTTATCAGGTATTCGCTTTTTAGTCAAATGCTTGTCAGTAAAGTTATAAGTTATTGCAATTTTATCTTTATATAAAATAATTTCTCTAATAAAGTTTCGTGCTATTGATTTTCTAACTTCGTTATTTTCAATATCTCCACAAATTGTTTTTTGTAAGTATTCTTTAATAAGTTCTGGTGTTAAATAACTATAAGTTCGTTGTTTTGCGATTTCAATATCAATGTCATATTGAGAAATTTGTGCTTCAAGTTCTTTAAGTCTAATTTTAGTTTGCTCTGTTATTATTCCTTGTTCAATAGCAGAAATAAGATTTTGTGATGCCTTTAATGCGTCTGCTCGTTGTTTTTCTAATGAGTTTATAACTTCATTTTCTTGTGTATTCTTTTTATGAAACTTATATATTTCATTTATAAGAAAATCTAAATCATCATTATCGCATATAAGTTGCCAAGTCTTATTAAAAACTAGATCTTCTAAAAATTGTCTATGAATTGATTGCATATCGCATTTGTGTTTATGTCTGCGTTTAGATAAACAAGTGTAATATTTATAAACAGTTCCCCAACGATTAGTTGAAGTTATACCTACCATAAATTCTTTGCAATCTCCACAAATCAATTTTCCTGAAAGTATATAATCAAATTTTTCTTTTTTACTTCCTGGACTGTGTTTATTGGTGTTGCGTATTGA
>CALWTE010000034.1 GCA_944384375.1 uncultured Clostridia bacterium
TTTTGGCTAATTCGACAAATTTATCAAAATTCAATTTGTTTCTCGCTTTAAAACCAAAAGCTTTGCACATGGCTTGATATTTTTCATAATCTGTTGCTCCGTCAAAAGCATAATTTCTTTTCCCAAAACCAAAACCGAATTGAGGGTCATTTTTAAAAAAAGAATATTGTTCTTCTGCAAAATCTGATATGTCAAAGGGGTTGTTCATAGCCTCATAAATAATATATGGAATATCTTCTTTTATTTTTTCTAAAAAGTGTTTATCTTGTTTATTAATTTTATTATTCATTTCAATAGTAATGAATCGTCTTATTATTCCATCATCGGTTACTTTAAATCGTGGCACCGAGTTACAAGTCATAATAAGTTTAGCATGCGGAATAATTAATCGTGGCAATTGAAATTTAGGGTTGACAAACACAGGGTCGCATGTAATTATGCTTTTTAAAACGTTCGCCGTGTCGAGGTCTAAGTCTTGTGCTTCAGTGACTTCAAAAATCTTTTTTCCTTCAAGCGAAGCTGTGCCATGCGTATTTCTTAAAAGGTTCACATTGCTTCTTCCGAAAAAATTTTCTCCTATTATTTGGCTGATTAAATTCACAAAAGTAGATTTTCCAGTTTGTCCGTAACCAACTAAAATAAAGGAATAGCAGTCTTCTGAAAAAAGATAGTAATTCATAATTTGTCTGAATTTGTTATTTGGGTATAAATTATCAAGAGTTTTAAAATAAAAACTTTCGCCTTCCTTGGATATACTTTTTAATTTATTATTAAAAAATTCGTCTACTTTTGCTGAATTAAAATAATTATTATATGAAATTTCAGACAAAAGGTCGGTCACATCTTTTTCCAACAAATCAATGCCTTGAGCCCAAATAAAAGCTCTTACTTCTTTTTCTGTTACTATATTGTCATCTAAGAAAAAGAATCCGTCTGTGTATGTCAAATGCTTTTTTAAAAGCTTTAACAAGTTTATTTTTAAGACTTCTTTCATAACTGCTCCTTTATTTAACTCCCCATTGTTGAGCCATCGCTTTGGCTATTCCAATAAAGGTTTTACTTCTTAATTTTGACCTTTCTTCTTTTGTTTTTGCTTTATTTAATGCGTCAAACATCCATTTTGGGTATGCTTTCTTTTGACCTTTTGCATTTATCCATTCTTTCTTCTCCCCCTTTCCAACTATTTTTGTTGGTTTTAATAACGGTAAATTTTTTAACCATAGGCAAGTGCTTTTTTGTGCCTCATCACCAAACATATATGGTTGAATTATTTGGTCTGGCTTTCTATATCTTGTTGACATAATGCCTATTGGATTTTCAACGGCAATTTTATCACAATCAGCATTTATCATTTTCATAAAGAAATTAGCACCCTCTTCTTTTAACGCTGGGTCTTTATAACCCTTTGTGTATGCCCATTGTCCTGTGCAAGTCAAGTGAGTGCAAGGTGGAAATGCTATGATTAAATCCCATTTTGTGTCAATTTTATGTTTACTTCCATTTTCTGTTGTAAACTCACATCGTCCGTTTAATATCGGCAAACAATCGCCTTTAATATGCCACTCTGGGTGTCCACCACTACATTCATATAAATCACAAGAATACGCTTCGTGTCCTAAATCCCTAAACTCTTTACATACCGTTTGACTTTCTTCACACGCTAATAACACTTTCATTCCCCACCCCTAAACAACCTTACACACTCGTCATAGGCTTTGTAAAAGTTGGCTTCGGTTAAGTCCCAACTAGCAATAGAATTGTTTACATTTATCCAAATCAAAAGAATTTCACCATATTTTTTCTTTAACAAATATGTTCTTCCGTATTTGCTTACAAATTCAACACTTTTACCATTCTTAAACTCTTCCCAAGTAACAAACGTCAATGTTTCAAACCTTTCGACATTTGCGTGGTGTAGGTAATGTTCGGCTTCGTCTTCGGTTTTAAAAGTCCTTTCATAAAAATATCCATAAAGATTTTTGTTGTCAAAATATTGAAAATAATTATCGCACAAATTTATATTTTCTACTTTTGAAAATTCTATCTCTTTAGCAGTATCATTCTCGTAACTATATTGATTAAAAACAACCCACACACTCTCGCCATTCTTAATCGCTTTCTCTATTTCTTGTTTTGTCATTATCAACTCCTTTATTTCTCTTTTTTAGCCACGAACTTCCGCAAACTTTTAGTTGTCACCTTTAAGTAATTGCAATACGCCGTCCGCTGTTTCTCTTTGCAACGATGCTTTTCTTTTCACTGTTTGCCCAAGCATCGGTCCATCGGTTATATCCAGCACATCAAGCAATGTATCCCCTGTATTTGTACTGCGGTCGTCCGTGCAATCTGCTATGTACTGCACTTGCTTATACACATCATCCGTGAGTTTTTTACCTATGCCGTACTCTATCTCCTGCCGATGCTGTTGCAATGCCCATACCGCTTTGCAATGCAACGCCCTTATCTCGTCCTTTATCTGCTTAATTCCCGGGTAATACTCGTGCTTTGGAATATATCGCTGAATTACAAGCGTCATCACATCGTAAGGAATACTTGCAAAGTGTATGCGCCACAACTTTATCATAGCACCAGCATCTGCGCTGCTCAACTTGTTCAGCTGTTGCGGATACGCCACTTTTAGCATTGCCAGTATTTCGCCCATTTCTCTATCTGTCATAAAACACGCTCCTTACAACCCCTGTAGCACATCTAAGAACACATTACTCCCTGTATCTTTTGTCTGTTTAGGTTCGCTAGTTTGCTTAGTAGACTTATTAGCATCGTCCCGTTCCCAAGTTCTAACGCACGCTTGCCAGTCTTTCATAGGTGTATTGCCCACTTTCCAGCCCTTGCTTTCGTAGAAGTCCCAAAATCTTTGAGCGTCTACTGAGTTGTTTCGCTCCTTGCAGTATGTTTGCACCTCAAAAACAGTTGGTTTGACAAACTTTTTTGATGTAGATTTGGGTGTGTGTACGCCGACATCGTTGGCTAAATTTGCAAATTCGGTTGTTTCGCTAGTTCTTTCTATGTACTTAGGTTCATTAGTACACACACTTATTCCCCTATCCATATCACACTCCTTATCATACTCCATATAATATTCCTTTTCCATATCCATATCCTTATTAAGGTTGTTTTTCGCTTGTTCTTGGCTTGAATTTGGGTTGTTTTTGGGTTGAATTTGGGTTGTTTTTGGGTTGTTTTTGGGTTGTTTTTCGCTTGTTTGGGAGTTATTTTTTACTTGATTGTCTGCTTGTTTTTGCTCGTTTTTAGATGCGTTTTTATTGCCTTTGGGGGCTCCCCCTTTTTGTCCATTTTTGACATTAGCATCGTATCTATTTACCGATGCATCAAGCACGGGCTTAATCAACTTAAAGCACATTTTACCTACTGTAGATAACCCTTCTGGTTCTTTACTTGCAATTGCATAATCTATGATTGCCTTGTAGATTTGCCCCTGTTCCTCAGCAGGCAACTCGTGAATTGCATCGTAGTACGAGTTAAAAAATATAAAACTTTCTCTCATTTTTTACTTCCTTTTATATCAATTATATAATACATTTGTTCTAGTTTTCAAGTTTTGTTTCACTTTTTTTTGGATTACTAAAAAGGCAAATCATCATCGTCAATGTCCATAGGCTCTAAGTCAGTATCGTCTGCTGTTGCTTGCTTAGGTGTCAAGAACTCTACCTCGTCGGCTACCACTTCCCATACTAGTACCTTGACACCGTCTTTATTTTCGTAACTGCGTGATTGCAAGTAT
>CALWTE010000035.1 GCA_944384375.1 uncultured Clostridia bacterium
GCTCTAACCAACTGAGCTACTGAGCCATAAGCCTGTTATATCATCATTGGTCGGGGTGGGGGGACTCGAACCCTCGGCCCCTTGATCCCAAATCAAGTGCGCTAGCCAACTGCGCTACACCCCGTAAAACGGTGATATAACAAGCAATATGATACATTAAATTTTGTCTTTTGTCAACAAAAAATTACGAAAAATTTTTAATTTTTGAAAAAATGTAAAAATAAAGAAATTGAAGTGCTTTTTGTAACGGAAAATTTTAGCCTTTTTGCTTCAATATTTTTTAATTGTTATGCTAGATAATAGATAAAAGGCAGTAAAAAGTTTCAGTATACTAAACTATAGCAAGGTTAGGTTCTTAAATTGTTGAAAAGTAGATTATTATGTGCGTGCAAATACTAATAAAGCTAAATTTAAAAATATAAGTATTCTAAAAAAATAACACATCTAAAAAGGTAATAAGCAAATTTTAAATAAAACCCATAACATATATATATTATATGCTAGGGGGGTGAGGTGTGATTTTTATTCTTCTTCATCGGTTTCAAAGTAGTTAATAAAATCTCTATTTAATGTTTTGGCTCGCCGAACCGCATAAAAGCCGTATTTTTGGCGAATTTTGTCCAAACTCTCGTTTAATTTCCGTTCTTTTTCTAATTTATTATAATTAAAGAAATCTATTTGTTGGGCTTTGTCTTTGTAATCAAGATTAGACATACTAATTCTAACCGAACGAACACTAAAACGCTCAATACCTTTCCATTCGGTATTAAATATGCGAATACACATTTGCGCAAACTCAAGTGCGTCATCGGTGTAGTAATTTTGTGTATAAGAATGCCCGTCATGCGATAAATCGCTATTCCGCAAGGTTAAATGTGCCGTTTTGCCGACAAAACCCGCTTCGCGCATACGGAAAGCCACTTTTTCTGCCAAAGTGTAAATCATTGCTTCAATTTCTTCACGTGTGGTTAAATCACGAATAGCCGTCATACCGTTGCCGACAGATTTTGTTTTGTCTATAAAATCTTGATGGGCAATAGGGGTAGTATCTTCACCGTTTGCCATTAATTTATATTGAGGGCCTAAAATACCAAATTGCTGTTTTAAAATTTTTTCATCTGCTTTTGCTAAATCGCCGATAGTGTAAATATTTAGTCTATTAAGTTTTTCGTAAGTTTTCTTACCTATAAATATTAAATTATCAGCAGGCAGCCCCCAAATCTTTTCTTTAAAATTTTCACGAGATATAACTGTTGTCGCGTCAGGCTTCTTCAAATCGCTACCCAGTTTGGCAAAAAATTTATTAAAAGACACCCCGACAGAAATTGTTAAGCCCGTTTCTTCTTTTACAACTTTGCGTAAAGTGTCTGCTATTTCTTCTCCAGAGCCGAAAAGGTGAGTACTTTTTGTTACGTCTAACCAACACTCATCGGGTCCAAAACTTTCCACCAAATCGGTATATCTTAGATAAATTGCCCGCACTTTTTTACTGTATTCTTGATATAACTCAAATTGCGGGGGCAGACAAATTAGGTTAGGGCAAAGCTTTTTTGCTTCCCAAATGGTTTGGGCGGTTTTGACACCTAACTCTTTGGCTATTTGATTTTTGGCTAGAATTATACCGTGACGGGTGCGTGGGTTGCCTGTTACAGCCATAGGTTTTGTCCATAGAATAGGATTGATAGCACATTCAACCGATGCATAAAAATTATTTAAATCACAATGCAAAATCACTCTGTCCATAATTTCACCCCTTTAATATTTAATAGGAAAAAATAGTTTTAACTATCATTTACAAAAGTATAAGTTTTTTGTCGCAAGTATCCTTTATATATTATACATAAAAAATTCAAAAAGTAAACAATTTCTCAAACATTTGTTCTATGTAAAAATAAGTAATTTTTTATTGACAAAATTTAGTTTTGTGTTATACTTTTGCCATAAAAACAAACATTTTAGGAGAATTGCAAATGAGTTTTAAAAAGTTTATAAAATCAATAGAAAAAAACACTTCAACTCGCACGGGGCAAAGATGGCATAATTTTGATATGCTAAAGAAAGTTGATGATTACGGTTATTTTGAAGAGGGCTATTTTAAAGATTGCTATGTTTCCTCGCAGTTTTATGATTTTAGTACTATTCAAGTAAAAGTAAATAATGCACAGCAAATTTATTTAGTTTATAAAAACAGTGAAATTGCTGGTCCATTTGATTATGCTTCGTTATTTAGAGACGGTTTTGTAGAAATACATTCTTCTAAAGGACAAGTGGTAGAATATGTAGATATGTTAGGTCGCATCGCCCCTGAAATGACAAAATCAGGTATAGATTTATACAAATATTCACGTGGTTTAATTAGTATAGCCGATTTAAATGCACAGTATTTTGCTGACGACATTTTCTACAATGGTGTTATAGATTTAGCACGTCAAAAATTTGCTATACAATTACAAAGACGCTACGACTTAAAAGACGAAATTTCACCATATGAATTTGCTAGAGCATCTATAGAAGTACAAATTATAGAAGACAAAAGGGAACAAGCAAGCGCTCTCAACACAAATGAACAAAAAGAATCTAGTGTAGCAGAACTAAGCAAAAAAGAAAAAGAACTAGACGATAAAATCATTATAGAACGTAAAGAAAAGGCAGAAGCAGAGCAAAAGCAAGCTGAAATCAAGGAAAGAATAAAGGCTGCCGAAACCAACAAAATTTTAAATATGTTTGATAATGCTATGATAAGATAATATAAGTATTATGCAGGTACTATGTAATTGATTTTGTGAATAGTTTTATCTAAATTAAGGCGATTTGCATTATCATACAGAAAATTACCAAAAGGGCTTAGAATATATGGAGTTACCAAAAGTTATACACTTTTAGGTGATATGCTCCTAAAATTCTGGGTTCTTTTTTTGTTTTTAAAAATAGTTTTGTGGTGCTAAAAGACTAATTTTTTTGCTTATTATATTTTACAAAATATGAACGATAAAATTATATAGGCAACAAAATTTTATAAACTTTATTATAAACACGGGCGGGGAGTAGTACAATAATAAGGTGTTTAGTATGTGTTTTAGCAGAACAACAATTAAAATATTTAGCATATTGTTTAGCAGTAAAATAGTTAGGTAATTAATATTTTGAGTAACATTTACTTTATCTTTGGTAAAAAACACTTTGTCTGGGGTGCTTAATTTTGCTACTTTTACTTCATTATTTTTTATTGTTTAATAGTAAAAAATTTTAGTATTTAGCATATTTTAAATAGCAGACGAATAGATTAAAAAATTTTTAAAAATTTTTGGAAAATTTGTGCTAAAACTCTTGACATTCTATTTTTAATATAGTAAAATAAACGGCGAAAGGTCAAAGAAAGTCAAATTTATTATAGGAGGTAGTAACTTTGAATGTTTCCGACATGATAGAAGAATTTATCAAAGATACATTAGGGGATTCAACCAAACTAGATATTTCTAGGAACGAATTAGCAAATTTTTTTAACGTAGCACCTAGCCAGATAAACTATGTTTTGACGACTCGTTTTAATTATGAGCAAGGTTTTGTTACCGAATCAAAACGTGGTGGCAGTGGCTATATAACAATTCAGCGAACGCAAGATTCCGATGTAAAGTGGTTGCGTGAAATTTTAAATAGACTCAATAATGAGATTGACTATCGCAGTGCCTGTGGTATTTTGGAAGAATTAGTGGAGCGCAAGATTTTACTTAACGAGCAAATGGAAATACTTAAAAGTGCATTGAGTTCTCACGCTCTTGCTAATCCTTTTAAAATGGAAAATAAATTAAGAGCACAAATTTTGAGACGAGTAATATTAAATTTAAGGAAGAAGAATGTAGAGTAGAAGGGGGTAGAATTATGTATTATTGCGATAAATGTGGTAAACCTGCGACAAATCTTACGTGGGTGGAAATAAATGGCAGACGTATGGAACAGCACTTGTGTGCGGACTGTGCGCAAAAGGAAAAGGGGCTAGATGAACTTATTGAGCCTATGGTAGGTGAGTTTTTTGACTTTCCTGTTGCTTTTGCAAGGAAAAAACCATCTAAACATATGTCAAGCAGTTTTGGGTATTTTCCTAAGATGTTTAATCCTTATATAAATAGTTATTATGACGATACGCCTATGCCTATTGAAAAGGTTAAGTTAAACGTCAAAAAGCCTAGTGAATATACTAGACTGGATAATCTAAAAGCACAATTACAAAAGGCTGTGAACGAAGAAAGATTTAATGACGCAGCAGAATTGAAAAAGCAAATTGACGAATTAAAAGAAAGGGGGGAGAAATAATTATGAATTTTTCAGAAACATTATATAGAGCATTGCAAAATGCGGGCGAGTTATCAACTCGTATGGGGTATGCAGAGATTGCATCGGAACACTTGCTATTTGGTATAATTTCTATTGAAGATTGTCCCGCTGCGCAAATATTAAAGAAGTTTGGGGTAACTAAACAAAGTTATTTACAGGCAATAGACGAGAGAATGGAAAAGTTCCCTAGTAAGTACTTAGACGAAGTTGGTTATACAACTTACGTGCGTGAAGTTTTGATTTTTGCGCAAAAGTTGGCTAGCAGATTAGGGCTAAACAAGACTAATACAGAGCACGTTTTGGCAGCCCTTGTCCAAAATCCCGAAAGTGACGCTATGGAATTATTAAAACGTGCATTTGGTATTGATGTAGATTCTTTAAAAAGTCAAGTTTATCAATACATTATACCTGGCGCAAGTCAAGAAAGTACTAATAGTGGAGTTAATCAAGACAATTCAGAGAGTACTTTGCCAAAGAACTTGTTGGAAATGGGTACAGACTTAACATTGAAGGCAAAGCAAGGCAAGATTGACCCAGTAATCGGCAGAAAAGACGAGATTGCCAGAGTTATTGAAATCTTGTGTCGTAAGACAAAGAATAACCCAGTGCTAATCGGTGAAGCGGGTGTAGGTAAGTCTGCTGTTGTAGAAGGACTTGCGCAAGCCATTGTTGACGGAAACGTACCTGATTTATTGAAAGATAAGACGATTTTTTCACTTGAATTGGGTTCTTTAATGGCGGGTACAAAGTACCGTGGTAGTATGGAAGAAAAATTGAAAAACGCCATTGAAATTATTATTCAAAATAAAAATATTATTGTCTTTATAGACGAGTTGCACACCTTAGCGCAAGCGGGCGGTGGCGACAAAGGCGAAGTTAGCCCTGCCGATATGTTAAAACCATATCTTGCGCGTGGCGAGTTGCAAACAATAGGCGCCACAACTACGGAAGAATACCGTAAATTTATTGAGCAAGACAAGGCGCTAGAGCGTCGTTTCCAACCTATTATGGTTAATCCACCGACAGTAGAGCAAACGATTGAAATTTTGAAGGGCTTGCGTGAGTCTTATGAAAAGTTCCACAAAGTAAAAATTACTGACGAAGCCATTGAAGCGGCGGCAAGTTTGAGTGATAGGTATATTATGGACAGAAGTTTGCCCGATAAAGCGATTGACTTGATTGACGAAGCAAGTTCGCGTGCAAAGGTAAATGGCGCAACAATGCCTGAACCTTTACAAAACTTGCAGTCTAAACTAGAAAAATTAGAGAGCGACAAAAAAGATGCTGTTGCTAGACAAGATTATACCTTAGCGGGGCAAATTCACGACGAATACAAAAAAGCACAAGCCGAATACGAAAGTTTAAAGGCTGATTTTGATAAATCTTTGGAAAAGGGCCCAGTTATCGGCTTTGACGATATTGCTAGAGTGGTAAGTGCGTGGTCTCATGTGCCAGTAACCAAACTAACCGAGTCAGAGCGTGATAAATTGCTTAACCTTGAAGACTTGTTGCATAATAGAGTAATAGGGCAAGACCAAGCAATCGTTGCTGTAAGTAAGGCGATTAGACGTGCGAGGGCGGGACTAAAAGACCCTAACAGACCTATAGGTTCATTCCTTTTCTTAGGGCCAACTGGTGTAGGTAAAACCGAGTTGAGTAAAGCCCTCGCAGAAGCAATGTTTGATGACGAAAACTTGATTATTAGACTAGATATGAGTGAATATATGGAATCTCACTCTGTCAGCAAATTAATCGGTTCGCCACCTGGATATATAGGACACGATGACGGCGGACAATTAACAGAGCAAGTGCGTAGAAAACCTTATTCTATCATACTATTTGACGAGTTAGAGAAGGCGCACCCTGATGTGTTTAATATATTGTTGCAAATTATGGACGACGGTAGATTGACCGATAGCCACGGTAGGACAGTAAGTTTTAAAAACACTATCATTATTATGACAAGTAACGCTGGCGTAAGCGATGCTAAATACAAGAAAAACCGTGAGTTATATGAGCAAGAAGAAGACCCTGAAAAGATTGCCAAACTAGACGAAGAAGCGAGTGAAATCTTGAATAAGGCAATAAAAAATCAATTTAGACCTGAATTCTTAAACCGTATTGATTCAATAGTAATCTTTAAATCATTGTCAAAACCAGAACTTGCACATATTGCAAAATTACTAATTACTAAGGTAGTAAAGAAGTTAAAAGCAAAAGACATTGAGTTAAAGTTTACCGAAGAAGCATTAAGGTACTTAGTACAAAAAGGTTACACAGCCGATTATGGTGCTAGACCTTTGCGTAGGGTGATTGAGCAAGAAATTGAAGACAAACTTGCCGATGAAATCTTGTCTGGCAAACTTCCAGAAGGAGCAAAAGTAACAGTTGATGCTGACGTAGATGCTGGTAGATTAAAATTTCGCATTTACCAACCTAGGTTAAACTCAGGGGACACCCCAGCACAAAGCGAATAAAAACTAGATAACTTTTATTAATAATAAAACCAAGTAATTAAAATTATTTTTCAATGAACCATTTTTATAAAACACTGTGGGGGCGGTTAACTTTAAAACTTGATAATTATCAAAAGTTAAGATTTAAGTAATAAATAATATAAATTTAGTTTTAATAGGATAGTATAATACTGAAATATAAATTTTTAGATTAATTTATAACAATCTATAATTTAACAAATAATTTTAATAAAGTAGGGTGTTTTCCTGCAGAAAAGGGTTAGATATCTAACTCTTTTCTGCTTTATATAACGAATTTATAAGAGTTTTTGTTATCTTTATACTTCAAAAATTATCTACTATTATGCAGGTACTATGCATATACTATGCAAACAGTTTTGCGCAGAGTTTGTAGCTAAATATGGTTGCTTATTATTAAAATAGTATTTGATAATTTAAGTTTAATTAAGTCTAAAAGTAATATTAAACAATAAGAAGTATATTAATTATTTACAAATACTAAAAGTTGTATATTGACTATTGTGTGATGTTATGATATATATAGAGTTATAAAATTAAATATAAAAGGTATTAGATATTATGTTATATAAGATTACAGTGTTAAAACATATGAATGGAAGCCCAAAATATAAAGAAAATGTAAATATCTTTTTACAGAAAGCAGTGGGTGATTTATTTGAAGACTTACAGCCTATAAGTACAGACCCGCAAAGAGATACAATTTACTCACTTTTAGCAAAAGGTCTTTATGACAAAGAAAGGTGTTATAGAGTTTATCAAGTGCCAGACCAGAGAATCACTCCAGTATATAATGTTGATTTATGCTACCAAAGTTATGAAGATTATCCTGAAGATTTTAAGGTAAAAGTTAGGGAGAAGGAATGGTTTGAGAGTGCTAGCAAACTTGGTTTGTTAGCAAATACTATTATTCAATATGGCACTGCGGAAGATGTGAAAAAATTTATAAAAGCTTTCCCTGGATGTCCACTAAATGAATCATTAGCCCTAGACATTTATGCGGACAATAAAGAATACGACCAAAGCTTAGAGAAACGTTTGCAAAAGCAATACCCGCTTAAAGAAATAGAAGAACAAGTGCAAAAAGAAGGTTTTTCACATTTTGATAAATTTTCACAACATAGCAACGCACGTATAAATTACTACATTGCTCTAGGTGGAATGACAGATTTTAAAGGGTTGTTTAAGCCTTACATTGACTCATTTTTCAGGACAGTAAATCACAAAAGGGAAGAAGGCGAAAACTGGCAACCAGCGGCTGATGATAAAAAGTTAATAGAAGTTTTTGAAAAATGCGGTATCTTTCAAGAAGATATTGATAGCATTTTTAGTGACCCAAAGAATGACAATTTGGCAGGTTTAAAGAGACTAGATTATTATGGGAAATTATTAGCAGAAGACTCCCTTGTTGTAAAAGAAGCCATAGAAAAATTAGAGAGCCAAGTAGCACAACAAAATCAACAAATGCAATAAAAATAAGAGCAGTATTTGTATTTATAAAACATTTAGTTTTGTTTTAACAAAAGGCAGAGTTTATATTCAAAAGAGGACTCTGTTTTTTGTTTGTAAACGTTTCTAGATTGATTTTTCAAATTTGTTGTAAAATTCAGCAGTAGATTTTGTTACTTTAGGCTTAATTTGTGTGAAATTGGTAATACTTTTTTACAAAAAAGGCTTGCAAAATTTGAAATAGTATGTTATACTACTAGACACACTGCTGCTATGTAGTGTAATTTTTTATTAAACGAGGTTATCAAAAATGCGTGTAAACATTAAATTAGCGTGTACTGAATGCAAGAGATACACACACACTTCTGAAAAGAACAAAAAGAATGACCCTGACCGTATGGAAATAAAAATGTACTGTCCGTTTTGTAAGAAACACACAGTTCACAAAGAAAGCAAGTAATTTTTTATTAAGTATTGTCGGGAGGCAAAATGGCAAAATCAAAATCTAATAAGTCCAAAAAGACTAACACTTCTAATGCTAAAAACATTAAGGCTTTGATTGCTCAAAACAAAATGATTGAGAATCAAAACGCTGAAAGGCAGGAGCAAGAAGAAGAAAGGAAGAAGGCTCGTCAGGCTCAAAAGGAAGCAAAAGAGCAGGCTACAACAGTAGAAGATACTACTGAAGAAGTCGTTGCGACTGCTACTGCTGACGAAGTGATTGTTGACGAGACTGTGGCTAGTAAGGACACTGTTGCCGAGAATAAGTCTGATAAAAAGACGGAGCAAGAAGATAAGTCTAAGGACGCAAATTCTAAAGATGCTAAGTCTAAAAAGGATGACAAGAAGGCAAAGAACAAGAAAAAGGACAAGAAAGAGCGTAGGGGCTTAGGTAAAAGAATTAAAGATTCCGCTAGTGAATTAAAGAAAGTCTCTTGGCCGTCTTTTAAACAAGTCGTTAAGAAAACAGGTGTAGTTTTGGCTGTTGTAATTTTCTTTGCAATTGCTTTGTTTGCTTTTGACTTTTTACTATCTTTGATTTACAACCTGTTTACAGGTAATGACATAGTGTAAGGGGGAAAATCATGTCTAATTTTATGAGTACCGAGCCTAAATGGTATGTTTTGCATACTTTCTCTGGTTATGAAGCAGTTGCAAAACAAAACTTAGAGCAAGTGGTTGAAAATGGTAATTTACAAAATAGAATTTTTGAGATAGTTATCCCTACAGAAGATGTTATAGAAGAAAAAGATGGCAAACGTAAAATTGTCAACCGCAAGTCTATGCCTTGCTACATTTTTATAAAAATGATTTATGGCGACGATATTTGGCATACAATTACGCATACTAGAGGAATTACAGGCTTTGTAGGCCCTAAAGGAAGACCGCTACCTTTGACTGACGAGGAAATCCGCAAAATGCACCTAGAAAAAGTTAAAGTAGACTTTACACTAGAAGTAGGTGACGAAGTCCGTATTTTGAGTGGTGCTTTGCGTGATAGTGTATGTAAGGTTACAAAAGTTGATGCTGAGAATCAACGTTGTAGTGTAACTGTAAATATGTTTGGTCGTGAAACACCTTTGGAATTGTCTTATTCACAAGTTGCTAAAATTTAATTTATACGCATTAGGTGCTTAACATTGCGCTAAATTAATGCGTTCTATACATTAGCAAGAGTCTAATTTATTCTAGATTATTATTTATAACTTAATAAATATTTATAATTTAAAATAGTTAAAAAAACTTTTGCTTAAATTATAAATTGATTAAATTATAGTACATATTTTACTAGACTAATAATTTTAGGTTACTTGAATGTTAAGCACACAATATTAATTTGTTTTGTCCTTTGTGGAGACACAAAGTGCAAATATTTGTGGAAGAATAGATTGAAATCTTTTAACTTTCTATTCGCTATTACCACTTTGGAGGATTTTTTTATGGCAGAAAGAAAACCAGTTGCTGTTGTAAAAGCGCAACTCCCTGCAGGTAAGGCAACCGCTGGTCAACAACTAGGTGGTGCACTTGGTCCGCACGGTGTAAACATTGGTGCTTTTATTAAACAATTTAACGAAGCAACAGCAAATCAAGTAGGAATGATTATACCAGTAATCATTAACATTTATGCAGACCGTAGTTTTGATATCGTTTACAAGACTCCACCTGCAGCAGTTTTGATTAAAAAGGCAATTGGCATTGAAAAGGGTAGTGCTAAGACTCCTAAAGTAAGTGCTGGTCAAATCAAGAAATCACAAATTCGTCAAATCGCAGAAACAAAAATGCCAGACTTGAATGCAGCAAGTGTGGAAGCCGCTATGAGAATGATAGCAGGTACTGCTCGTAGTATGGGTGTAACAGTAATTGATGACGAGGAGCAAACTGCATAGTATCTATGTAGTTAGCATAAAAGGAAGTTACTATTATGAAAAATAAAAGATATTTGAAAGCTGCCGAAATGGTAGATAGTTCTAAATTTTACACACCTAGCGAAGCGATTGATTTGGCAGTTAAGACTGCTACTGCAAAATTTGACGAAACTGTAGAATTGCACATTAAGTTGGGCGTTGACGGTCAACAAGCAGACCAACAAGTTCGTGGTACTGTAGTTTTGCCTGCTGGTACAGGTAAGAAATTACGCGTTTTAGTAATTGCAAAAGGCGATAAGGCTGACGAGGCAACAAAAGCGGGCGCTGATTACGTAGGCGCGGAAGAAATCGTTGCAAAGATTGCTGGCCAAGGTTGGTTAGACTTTGATGTTTGTATTACGACTCCTGATATGATGGGTGTTGTTGGTAGAGTGGCTAAAATCTTAGGTCCTAAAGGCTTAATGCCAAACCCAAAGAGCGGTACTGTTACAACTGACGTTACAAAGGCTATTGCCGATGTTAAGGCTGGTAAAGTAGAATACCGTCTAGACAAAAACAACATAATTCACTGTCCTATGGGTAAGGTAAGTTTTGGTCCTGAAAAATTGATGGAAAACTATACAGCTCTTATGGACGCTATTGTTAGAGCAAAACCTGCTGCTAGCAAAGGTACATACTTAAAGAGTGTAGTAATGTCAACCACAATGGGTCCTGGAATCAAAATCAACCCAAACAACTAATTTAAAACTTTATGTGAGTTAGCAAAAAAAACACTGCTTTAAATTAAGCAGTGTTTTTTGCTATTTAAATCATTATTTGATAAAAAATTAAAAACCTAAAAAATAGTAAAGAAAATAAAGTAAATTTATTCCTTTACTTTAGATTTTTTTAAAATTATATCCTTTTCTTTTTTTAGACAATCTTTTGTAAAATAGTCTAAATCCACTCCAAAAAAGTTAGCGACAGTAATCAAATCATTGACACTGGGAATTCTTTCTCCCTTTTCCCATTTTGAAATGCTTGCCTGAGTATAGCCGATTTGTCGCCCTAAATCTAACTGTGTTATACCAAAATCCATACGCAGTTCTTTGAGTGCTTTTGCAAAATTTAATTTAATCATATTAATATTATACACTTAAATATGACAGTTTGTCTTATAATACGACAGTTTGTCATATTTCGGCAAAAGTATTTAAAAAGTTACAAATTTGGAGAATTTAGCGAGATTTGTCAAAAACAAAATAGATAGTGCTTTTACTTGCTATATATAATTCATATATGCTAAAATTAAATAAATTAAACCGCGGGGGTTGTTGTGGAAAATAAAGAAAAAAACGAGTTAGGTTCTGTCATGCAAGATTTGGATAATTTGCAGGAGCAAGTGAACGCGGAAACTAATGTATCAAAGATGATAAACACAAATCAAGAAAATGTTGTTTTGGCGGATAACTCTGCGCAAAACGTGGGGATAGCCGAAAAATTTAAGAGCAGTAGCAAGCCAAATAAAGCGATGCAAGGGAATAAAAGTGAAGCACAAGGTGTAGGGCTGGCAGAAAATCTGAGTGGCGAAACAAATTCAATCGGTAAGAATTATGCCAGTTCTGTGGAAAAGACTACAAATTTGCAAAATTCACCAGAAACGCAAAATTCAAATACGGCAGAACAAGCCAATATAAAATCAACTGAACAGACAAAACAATCTTCAAGTTACGGTATTGCAGCTTTAATTTTGGGTATTTTTGCCGTTTTATTTGGAATTTTGCTTATAATTTCGGTTTACTTTATGGGTGAAAGTGATGCTTTAAGTGTCGCCGCTTTGATTTATTTAATTTATATAGGGTACATTTTAGGCATTTTTTGTGGTACCGTTTGTGGTATAATTGCAGGTATTATGAGTATTGTAGCTATTTGCAAGAGTAATAGACGAATGATTTCTTGGGTAGGCTTTGGGGTAGGAGTCCTTTCCTTAGTGTTTATAATAATTTTAGTAGGGTATGTGCTTTTGTCGTAAACCAACTTGATTGTTGCTTAATAGAAATGATTTTTAAAAACAAGTTGATATTTTATTGTATAATATATTGTAAATTTATTTTATTTCTTTATGTTAATTCCATAACACAGCATATAAAAATAATTGCCCAAAACATAAAATATACTAATAATTGATTTATTTTCCATATTTCAAGAAACAAAAGAAATTTAATTTAAATTCTATGCAAATCTACTTTTTTACATAAATGTCACTTAGTAAAAGGTTGTTAAATAGTTGCTAGTTTTTTAAATTTTTGGTATAATTAAAGCATAAAGGGGGATAAGAAAATGAAAATAGAAATTTCATCTAGAAATTACAAAGTCAGTGACAAACTGGACAAAATTATTCGCGAAAAGGTGGAGAAATTAGACCGCTATTTCGGCGACACTGCAAATGCTAAGGTTGTGTGTAGTAAAATTAAAGATACTTACAAACTAGAGTTGACCATTAAGGATAAAGGCTTGTTGTTCCGTAGTGAAGTAAGCAGCGACAATATGTACCAAAACATAGACTTGGCTTTGCCTAAGGTAGAGCGTCAAATTGTTAAATACTCTACAAAACTTAAAGACAAATTGCGTAAAGGTGCTCCGCTTAAAGAGTTGTTGTTTAATGATGACGAATTTGAGTTCAAACCCGAAGAATGCAAGGTTAGTAAGAGTAAAAACTTTACTATTAACCCGTTATCAGTTAATGAGGCTATTATGGAGTTGGAGAACTCAGACCACAACTTCTACGTGTTTATTAACCCTGAGAACGGGAAAGTAAACATACTTTACAAACGTTATGAGGGCGACTACGGTTTATTGGATCCTGAATATTAATATTGAGTTGATAATAAAAAACATATTGATTATACAAAATCAATATGTTTTTTCATATAATTGTAAAATAATAATCAATTATAAAAAATTTAATATTCTAAAAGAATTCTTGTTGCAGAATTATTTCTAACCTCAATCATAATATCTTGCAACAGCTTTTTCATATTCCATATCTGCAGTCATATCTATTAATTTTTGATTTCTTTTTTGTTGTTTTGCGGAATTGTTATCTTGATTTTCTTTTAAATATTTTTCCACATTGCATTCTATTTCATATGTAGATTAACCGTTAATACAATTTTTCAAATGCAACGCGCCTTTTAGTGCAAGTATACTTGCTATTTTTTTGTTTTAAGAATACTTCTTTTTATTTAAAGCTAAATGATTTAGGAGATACTGCTCACATTTCATAAGTTTTTAAAGAGATTTTTCCCATATATAGCGATTATATGCGGATTCCATAGAAGATTGTAATTCTAGTAGTTCATCATTTCTTTTTTGTTGTTTTTCGGAATTGTTATTTTGATTTTCTTTTAAATATTTTTCCACATTGCGTTCTATATCGTATGTAGATTGACCGTTAATACAATTTTTCAAATGCAACGCGCCTTTTAATGCGAATATGCCCATTATTCCTATTGCAAAAGGCAAAACGTCACTATCGAAGACTGAAATTGCATTATTTGCTTGATTCATAAGTTCATTAACTATTTGGTCATAATTGTAATATTGTATCCATAATGGGTCAGTAAGCCCACCACTTGTAGCACTATTTTCAAAAACATGCTCCATTTCATTCATATAGTATTCTAATTCTTCTTGTGTATTTGCACCTACATTTTCCATAATCGCATCAAATTCTCCATTGGCATAAGCTTTATCTAAAAGACTATTAAATTTTTCAGCTGTTTTGTTGCTTAAATCAAGTACAGTAAAAAGAAAACTAAAGAGCCCTGTTCCAAACAAACCCATTGATACAATCAAAGGTATTTCATTTACTGCCCCTCTATAATAATTACGCGTAGCTTTTATGCTTTTTTTTAATTTTTTATATTCTTTGTAATCTTGATATTTTTTAACTAATTCTTCCTTGTTCATTTTTTACCTTCCCCTTATATTTTATATGTAAATATTATAGCATAAAACAGTAATTTTGTCAATACCCACCTTATTAGAGAAGTGAGAAGATAAATATGAAATTTGCGTTTCGCGTAATCAAAATTAATATAAAAATAAAATGTTAGTCACCTTACAAAAGTATCCTTTTTGCTCTTATACTATTATTTACATAAAAACCATAATTTAAATTCATACAACTTGAATGAAAGGAAACAAAAAACAGTTCAATTTTGAGCTGCACTTTATTTTGAACTGTTTTTTTGTTTTACGAATAATTCTATTCATTATATAGTATTTGTTCAGTAGGGGAATAAGGTTCTAAATCGTTTTCAAACACATCTTGAATGATGTCTGCCGCTTCGTCCATAAGTTCTTTTGTGTGAGTTGCTGTGTAACTTGTCCTAATTAGAGCATCACCAGGCGCAACGGCAGGGCTAACTACAGGGTTTACATACACACCTTTTTCAAAGAGAAGTTTACAAGCCTTAAACGTGCGTTTGTCGTCATAAGTGTTGATAGGAATAATAGGTGCGACGCTGTCTCTTATAGGAATATTGCGCGTTTTTAGTGCGTTACGCATATAATCAGTTATATCTAACAAGTTTTTTACACGTTCAGGTTCGCGTTTTAAAATTCGTAGGGCAGCCAAAGCACTAGCCGCATTTGCTGGAGTAATGCTTGCCGAGAAGATAAACGGGCGGGAAGTGTGCTTTACATATTCTATAACTTCGGCTTTTGCAGCCATAAATCCACCGAGACTTGCTAGACTTTTTGAGAAAGTCCCCATAATAATGTCTACTTCGTCTTCAAGACCAAAATGTTCCGCCGTTCCGCGACCATGTTCACCAAATACACCCAAACCGTGCGCGTCATCAACCATAACTCTAGCACCATATTTACGGGCGAGTGCCACAATTTCAGGAAGTTTACACAAATCGCCACCCATACTAAACACGCCATCGGTTACAATTAAAATGCCTTTGTCTGCGGGGATTTTTTGTAACTGGCTTTCTAAATCTGCCATATCGTTGTGTTCATAACGGTACATTTTAGCATAACTCAACCTACAACCATCATAAATACTAGCATGGTTTTCTTTATCACACAAAATAACGTCGTTACGCCCCGCAATTGCTGATATTATACCTAAGTTGCTTTGGAAACCTGTACTAAAAGTCATTACGGCATCTTTGTGCAGAAATTCAGCTAATTCTTTTTCTAATGTGATATGCAAATCAAGCGTACCATTTAGGAAACGAGACCCCGAGCAACCCGAACCATATTTTTCGTAGGCTTTAATACCTGCCTCAATAACTTCAGGGTGACTGGTTAAACCTAAATAGTTGTTAGAGCCAATCATAATTACACGTTTGCCTTCCATATTTACGACAACATCTTGCCCCGACTCAAGGTAGTGGAAGTATGGGTAAATATCTTCTTCTTTGTATTTTTTGACCAAATCAAAATTAAAACATTTTTCAAATAAATCCATAAAAACTTCTCCAATTAAGTAAGTATAGATTAAGTATAACAAAAATTTTGAATTTTGACTACTAATTTAAGGTAATTTATTATTATAGAAATATACAAGAATTTTAGTAAAAAATGACGTTATAATGCTTGTAAAAATTCTAGAAAAAGTGTACAATATAATCTAAGGAGTTAAAAAACTATGATAGTTTTAAAAGATATAGAAGTTGCTTACAGTAAAGATTACAGCGCTCTTTTAGGTATTAATTTGCATGTTAAAAAGGGTGAAAAAATAGGCATTGTAGGGCATAAAGATAGCGGAAAAACTGCATTACTGAGATTGATAGCAGGTTTAGAAAAGCAAAAGAGCGGAGAGGCATATATTAAAGATACCCCAATTAAAAAAATTAATTTTGCCAAAGATGTTGCTCTAGGGTATTTGACTAATCGTGCTGTATTCTTTGAGAGAAAGAGTGTTTATAAAAATCTTGCATGGACACTAAAAGTACACAAAGTGGACAAAAAAGAATGGAAAGATAGAATTCAAAAAGTGCTAGAAGATTTTGAAATTACACATTTGGAAAAAGAAAAAGTCCATTCACTATGCGAGAGTGATAGGAGACTTGTCCAAATTGCACGTATGGCATTGAGACCTTTAGAAATTATATTGTGCGACGATGTGTTAACGGGTGACGATTCTGTTACACAAGAAAAAATCAAAACTGCACTAAAGAAGTTATTTAAACTACCGCCAAAAGATAAAATAATAATTATGGCTAGTGAAGATGAGAAAATTATAAAAGAATTTGTGACTAAAATTATTCATATAGATTCTGGGAGTTTTGTGGAGAAACAAAATGAAGAATAATGATTATACAGAAAAGATTGCGATAAAATCAACTTTATTAGGTTCATTATTAACTAAGTTAGACCAAGATAGTTTGGGTAGTGTAAATAATATATTGCAAGATGAAAATGTAAAAAAGTTTTTTAATGACGAAGAATTAATTCACACTGTAGAAGTGTTGTTTTTTAACAATCTCAACTTGATAAAAACAAGTGAACAATTAATAGTCCATAGAAACACTCTAATATATAGACTGGAAAAAATAAAGAAAATGCTAGGGCTTGATGTTAAAAAATTTGAAGATGCAGTTACCTTGCAAGTGCTTTTAATATTGAAACGAACAGAAATAAGACGTAAACGACAAGCCAATAAAGCAATTAGATTGCAGACTTTAGGGGAAATATAGAATATATATAATTATGTTTTTTTAAGTTTTAAAATTTCAGATTCAGTTGAGTTTTGTGTTTGCACGTGAGCCACAGTAGGTGGTTCTTTTTTATTTTGTTGCAGAAGAGGAATTAGTAATTGTAAAATAGTAGATAAATTATTATTTTGAATGTTATTTTTGGTTGGTATATTATCGTAAATGTTGGAGTAATTATTGTTGTTTTGAAAATTATAGTTTGATGTATTGTTGCCAATAAGGGGTGAACAATTATAATTTTGATTGAAATTTTGCGTTTTTTGCGTAAAATTACCATTATTTACAGGTACTATGCTTTGCATAGTACTTTGCATAGTACCTGGATTTTTAGTGTTATTTTCATAATTATATGTAGGCGTAGACCAGTAAGGATTGTTTGCATCAAACACGGCTGAATTTGGTGGAGGTGAATTTCTTAGATTCTCTGTGTTTAGGTTTTGTGAATTGCCAAAAACTGTCGTAAATAATCTTACGACATCATTTAAATTTATATTATTATCATTTAAAAAGGAAAAAATTTTTGTTATATCCATAATCTTGCACCACTTTAATATATGATTTCATATATTGTTTTAGTGAAAAATAAAAGGGGTAAAAAATGGATATAAAAGATTTTAGTAAAACACGTTATTGTGCTGGAGATGCTCAAGTTAATGATGAAATAAAAGACAAATTTGAAAAAATAAAAGAAACACCCGAGTTTAAACAAGTAGAAGCAGATTACGGCGATTTTGTGCAAGATTTTGTAAACAATTACGGCAATATGAGTGAGGCCGAATTGATGCAAGAAATGTTTAAACTTATACAACAAAAGAAAGCAGAAGGTACTTTTGACGCCCAAAAAATTAGAGAACTTGCGCAAGTTGTCGCACCTATGTTAGATGATGAACAACGTGCTAAAATGTATAATTTATTAAATTATTTGGATTAGAGTCTTTTGAGTTTTTATAAAATTGACCCAAATCTTTTGGGTTGCGTAAAAGTTCTTTCTGCACAAAAGAAAAATCAAGATGTAATTGTTTTTGTACAAAACTATAATTTTTTTCGTAATTTTTTGATAAATCAACCACAAATTAAAGTTTTAGGTGAATACCCCTTTATAAATGCGCTTGCTTTGAATTTGCCTAAGGCACAAATTTTTGATTTAGCAGAAAATTGTTATGTAAATTATATTTCAAGTGTGATGACGGCTAAAACTATGATAAATTCCGCAAGAAAAGTGATAAAAGTAGAAGAATTACATAAACAAGGTATTACGGGTAAAGGGGTCCGTGTCGCTATCATTGACACGGGGTGTTATCCGCATTTAGATTTTGTTTTGGGTAAAAAGAGAATCATTAAGTTTGTAGATTTTATTTCTAGTAAAAATATTCCTTATGACGATAATGGGCATGGCACTTTTGTTGCTGGTGTTTTAGGTGGCAATGGCTTTGGCTCGGCTGGTAAATACTGTGGAATTGCGCCAGAAAGTGATTTAATAATACTCAAAGCCTTGAATTTTGATGGGCAAACGCAGGCTTTCAAAGTGCTAGACGCTATGCAATGGATATATGAGAATAAATCTGTTTATAATATAGGCGTCGTGTGTATGAGTTTTGGTAGTACACCATTAGCAAAAAATGACCCGCTATCAATAGGTGCAAATTCTTTATGGGATTCAGGTATTACAGTAGTTGTGGCAGTGGGGAATGATGGGCCAAAAATCGGTTCGGTAAAATCTCCAGGCTCGTCACCTAAAATTATTACAGTAGGTTGTGCCGATACTCGCACAAATGAAATAAAAATTGCTGATTTTAGTTCACGCGGGCCAATTTTTGAAATTGCAAAACCTGACTTAGTCGCACCAGGTGTAAACATCACTTCACTAGCAAATAGTACAGCGCTTTATACTCAAATGACAGGCTCTAGCGTAAGCACACCTTTTGTAGCGGGGGCAGTGGCACTATTGTTACAGCAAAATCCTGATTTAACACCAAACCAAATCAAAGCCCGACTTATGAATAGCACAATAAAACTACCATTTGATGTAAATACTTGTGGCACGGGACTTTTAGATATAGAAAAAACTTTGCTATCAAATTAAGTTTTGTATTTACATTTTTTATCATAAAAATTTAAAATGCAAAAACTTAAAATAAATCTATTTTTTGTGTTTTAGTTAAAAAAATTGCAAGTTTTAATAAATATACAAATTTAAAAAAAATCATAATTTTAAACAAGCAAACTAATTTAGAAGATTGCGAAGTTTAATTTTCATATTACATTGATTAAAAAAATTTCAACTTTTAATAAATAATAACAAGTTTAAAAACCACGATGTACTTTTGTAATATACTTGCCCAAATAATAGGGGAAATAAAAAACCACTGCTAATATTAGCAGTGGAAAAGTTTATTTTATATTTTCAATTTTCAATTTTCAATTTTGTTGTTAATAAACAAATTATTGGGTAACAGTTACGCTAGAAACTACTACGTTGTCAGCTGTTACAAGGCTGAACCAACCGTATCTTAAACCAGCAAGTTCGTCAACTGTGTAGTATTCGCTTTCGCCGTCAGCTACACTTGTTTTCTTTAATGTTGTAGCGTTTTTACTTTCGTAAACAGTGTCGCCATCTTCATTAACTACAGAAATGTCAAGTTTAACAACATCATTTTCTGCTACTTTGTAAGCGTAACGAATTTCGTACCAACCATTAACAAGTTCAACGGCATCTTCGTTAGCGATTGCTTGTTGAAGGCTGTCAATACTTGAGTAAGATTCTAATTGATAAACTTTAACTTTACCATCAGTGTCTTTACCTACGTAGATAAATGTTTCAGTTGCTTGAGTGTAAGTATCAGCTTTTTCAGCTAATTTTTCATTTAAAGCAACAGACCAAATGAAGCCTTCTCCATTTTTCATTGTTGCAGAGTCAACTTTAACTTTTACTGATACAACAGCGCTGTTGTAGTCAACTTCTGTGTTTTTGGTTTTGTTGTTACCAAAGTAAGTGTTAGAACCTTGGTTCAATGAGTTAGCAGTAATTGTTGCAGTTTTGTCTTCAGTGTTAATTGTTAAACCGCTGTCAGAATTGCTTTCGGTATAAACATTGAAGTCATTTCTGCTTTTATCAGAAAAGTCTGACTGGTAAATTGTGTCAGGACCGCCACAAGCAGCAAAACTAAATGCACAAATTACTACAAAAAGTGCAGCTAAAACGCTAAATGCAATTGTTTTAGCTCTAGAACTAGACATAGTTTTTTCCATTATTGATTTTTCTCCTTTCAAAAAAATTTTTTCTTAAAAGTCCAAAAGTGCATTTTTTTAAATCCACATACTTTTAAGATTGTTTAATATTTTGCTTTTGAATTAGTATCACTACAAAAACTTTACAAAGCAAAGATTTTCAAACACTCTTATTTTTTGCGATTTTAAGAAAAAAATACATTTTTTTGTACTTTAAATAAAGGATACAAATTTTTATGCGTAAAGTCAAATAAAAATTCATATTTTATTATTTTTATACATTTTTGTACACTTTGCCTAATTACCATTAATTTACAAAAATTTTTTGTCTAGTGTAATATCTTTTTTCATTTAAAAAAGTAACATAATATAATCAATTTTTTAATTTTAAAATAGTATATGCAATGTCTTATGTTATATATCTTGTTCTAACTATCAATTTAATTTTGAAATAAGTCTAAATTTTTGATTGCGCAATGCAGTATGTGTTGCGTTTTTCTTTTTTAGACAAAAATAGTTAAATTAAGATTTTATCTCGTATTTTTTGCACGAAAATTAATGATAGAATTAATTTTGACAAGGGGGCAACATTCATATGCAAGTAAATGCAAAAGTTTATCAAGATACGCTTTATTTATCTATATTAGGAGAATTAGACGAACACACCGCGCATTACGCTAGGACAGCAATGGACGGGCAACTAGAAAAAGATAATTTTAAGCAAGTTATTATTGATTTGTCGGGGCTTGATTTTATGGATAGTACGGGAATAGGTGTGCTTATAGGACGATACAAAAAGTTGCAAAAACGCAAAATACCCATTTTTATCTCAAATCCAAGCAATCAAGCAGAAAAAATTTTCAAAATGACGGCATTGTACGACATAATGCCTAGAATAAATTAGGAGTTTAAATTTATGGAATATATTAATCAAATGACTTTAATTTTTGAATCACACTCAATTAACGAAGGTTTTGCCCGCAGTGCTGTTGCGGGGTTTTGTGTGCAGTTAAATCCTACACTTGACGAAATTACCGACATAAAAACAGCAGTTAGTGAAGCGGTTACAAATTGTGTAGTGCATGCATACCCAAAAAAACGTGGCGAAATTACTGTTTGGGTAGGTTTAATTGATAGGGAAATTCACATTCGCATAAGTGACAAGGGCGTAGGTATTGACGACATAGAAAAGGCACGTGAACCATTTTACACTACAAAACCTAGCGAAGAACGTGCTGGTATGGGCTTTACAGTAATGGAAAGTTTTATGGACGAGTTAAATTTAAGTAAAAACGGCGACAGAGGGCTAGTTGTAGAAATGAAGAAAAAGTTAGCGTGCAAACGTGCGGTAAAAGTAGGGGGTGGCAATGTTAGATTATGAGCAAACTTTAAGGCTGATTCGCCTGGCGCAAAATGGTGATTTAGAAGCCAAAAATATGCTCATAAATGAGAACTATCCGTTGGTAAAAAGTGTCATTAGGCGTTACCGCAACAAGGGCGTTGATTATGATGATTTATTCCAGTTGGGCTGTGTAGGTTTTGTGAAGGCTATTAACAATTTTGATGTTAAATTTGGGGTAAAATTCAGCACTTACGCCGTGCCTATGATTGCGGGCGAAGTAAAACGTTACTTACGTGATGACGGTTATATAAAGGTAAGTAGAGCAATCAAAGCGCAAGCAATTACAATAAAGAAATATCTAGCGAGCCTACCGCCACAAGCCGAACAGCCTGATATTTTTGCCGTTGCAAAGGCGCTAGATATGAGCCCCGAAGATGTAGTTTTTGCTATGGATAGTGTGCGTTATCCTATGAGCCTTTCTACACCAGTTGACCAGACGGAAGAAGGCAGTATCACTTTGCAAGAGCGAGTCGCCGACACCGAAGATTTAGACACAAAATTAGACCATTTTATACTAAAACAGTTGATTTCTTCGCTTTCGGCACGTGATAGAAAAATTATAATTATGCGTTATTATAGAGACAAAACTCAATCAGAAATAGCCCGTGAATTAGGGGTGAGCCAGGTACAAGTTTCACGTATAGAAAATAAAGTTTTGGAGTCCTTTCGTAAAAAATTTGGCGAGTAGTTACTTAACTATTCGTTTTTTTACTAATTAACAAGCAGAACTATTCGTAAAACGGATTGCATAGTATATGCATAATACCTGCATAGTACATTAAAAACCACTTCTATTGAATACTATAGAATACTAAAAGACAATAAAAAAAAGAAAGTGCCTACAAGCATAATGCTTCATTTCGTAGGGGGCTACAAGGTTTAAAACCGAGCCAATCACTTTCAAAAATAATTTTACTAGAAAGATTTTTTAAAAGTCCACCAATATAGCCAAAAACATAAATATTTTATTGAAAATTAACTTTGTTTATGTTATAATAATTTTATGGTACAAAAGAAGAAAATAGTAGAAATAATGGAATATCTTGAAAAACTTTTTCCTAATCCTGACCCTGAATTGCATTTTGATAATGAATTTCAGTGTTTGGTAGCGGTTATTTTGAGCGCACAATGCACAGATAAACGTGTAAACGAAGTTACAGCCAAACTATTTAAAGATTATCCTGATAGTGTGAGCTTAGGGGCATTATCTCAGGGGGAGTTGGAAAAGTTGATTTATAGTACTGGCTTTTATCACAACAAGGCAAAAAACTTGTTAGCACTGTGTAAGATTTTAAATGAAGAGTACAATGGGCAAGTACCGCGCGACCCCGAAGTTTTGGAAACCTTGCCAGGTGTGGGTAGGAAGACAGCGAATGTAGTATCTAGTGCGTGTTTTGGTGCAAATCGTCTAGGTGTAGATACACACGTATTTAGAGTTACCAACAGGTTAGGACTAGTGGACGCAAAAACCCCGTTAGAAGTAGAACGTCAGTGGAATGAAAAATACCCTGAATATGTAAATCACGACAGCCATTTTAGGTTGGTGCTTTTTGGTAGATACCATTGCAAAGCGCAGTCGCCAAAATGTGCAGATTGCGAGTTACGGCATATTTGTAAGTTTTATCAAGATAATACTAAAAAGTAAAGTTGTGTAAAATTTCGTGCATTTAAACCACAAAATTATTTTTTAATTGATAAAGTATTAAAAAATAGGTTTAAATATGATTAGTTTAGATAAATTTTAAAAAATACAATAAAAATTTTATGAAAATGAAGTTAGTGCGTTTTTAATAAAATTAAAGAGTAGGTTTAAAAATGTTTGTAGATAAAGTTTCAATTTATGTAAAAGCAGGTAATGGCGGAGACGGTGCAGTATCTTTCCGTAGAGAAAAATACGTGCCTAATGGCGGGCCAAACGGCGGGGACGGTGGCAAAGGTGGCGATGTGATTTTGAAGGTTAAAGACAGTCTAAACACTTTGCTTGATTTTCGTTTTAAGAAGCATTTTAGGGCACAAGACGGACAAAAAGGCGATATAAAAAATATGTCTGGTAAGAGCGGGGAAGATTTGATAATTTACGTTCCACGCGGTACAATTGTGCGTGATGCTGAAAGTGGCAAAGTTATTGTAGATATGTACGATGCTGATGCAGAATTCACCTTGTTGCGTGGCGGTTATGGAGGAAAGGGCAATCAGCACTTTGCATCTAGCCGCAGACAAACCCCACGTTTTAGCCAAAGTGGACAAAAAACTCAAGAATACACAATTATTCTAGAGTTAAAGACTATTGCAGACGTCGGCTTAGTTGGTTTCCCAAATGTCGGCAAATCTACTTTGCTAGGTGCAATTACACAGGCTAAACCAAAAATTGCAAATTACCACTTTACCACGCTTTCACCAAATTTGGGCGTGTTAAAGCAGTATGACAAAACTTGTGTCGTAGCTGATATTCCTGGTTTAATTGAAGGTGCGAGTCAAGGTGTGGGGTTGGGACATCAGTTCTTGCGCCATATTGAGCGTACTCGCTTAATTGTGCATGTAGTAGATATCAGCGGGTGCGAAGGGCGAGACCCACAAGACGACTTTTTAGCGATAAATAAAGAATTAAATGAGTTTAGCCCCGTTTTAGTGAAGTTGCCACAAATTATTGCTTTAAACAAAGCCGATTTACTGCCCGAAAACAGTACAGCGGTTGCTGATTTTACTGAGTTTTTACACAAGCAAAATGGCTTTGAATCCGCCCCCGTGTTTGTAATTTCGGCAAATCAAAGAAAGGGCGTAAATGAATTAGTTACCGCAATTTTTGAAAAATTAGATACTTTGCCAAAGCCAGAACCAATCAAGGCTGACGCGTTTGACTTTGACACAAGAGATACGACATCAATTGACGTTAAAAAGTTAGATGACGGAATATTTGAAGTGAGTGGCGGTAGAATGATAGAACTTGCAAGGAAAGTCAATATTGACGAGCCAGACAGCCTTGCATATTTCCAGAAACGTTTACGTGATGATGGGGTGATTGCTAAACTTTTGGAATTAGGTATGCAAGACGGCGACACGGTAATTTTAGGCGATATTGAATTTGAATATACAGAATAGTTGTTTTTGAATTTAATAATCAATAAAAAAATTTATTTTATTAAATTCTTAACTTTGATATACTAAAAATTAAGTTTTTTTGCATAAAATCAAAAAACTTTTATTGAGACGCAAAACATAAAAACAAATTAACTAAAATATAGAGTTATTAAGTTTGAGACTAAAAGGAGATTTAGTAGAATTATGATTACACCAAAAGAAAGAGCAGGACTGCGTATGGAAGCGCAAAAATTAGAGCCGATTATTCAAGTAGGTAAAGACGGAATTACTAACGCTGTCGTGAACACTGTTGACCAGGCACTTTTTGCACGTGAATTGATAAAAATCACAGTGTTAGAAAGTTGCCCTGAGAGAGCAAAAGAAGTCGCTAATATTTTAAGCGAACGCAGTAAGGCAGATATCGTGCAAGTTATCGGCAGAAAGATAGTTTTATACAAGAAAAACACAACTAAAAAACAAAAATCTGCAAAATAAAAATGTATAATTATGCAAAAATTTGACGAATTTCAAGATTAGGAAATTCGTCTTATTTTGTTTGTTTTAGGTTTTTATGTTCAGCTAAAATAGGTGCAATTTTTACAATAAGAGCAATAAGGCATAATAGACTGCCTAACACTAAATAGTAAATTTTGAAAGGCACTAAAAAACTCATTAGTATTATGAGTAGCCCGAATAATAGGTAATGGCGAGCGCGTTTTTGGTTAACGGCATAACGTAGCAGGCCTGCATAATTGATTTTGGGCTTTGATATATCAATTTTTTCTATCAAAGCATTTTCAAATTTGCCCGCAATGTAGTTGTTATATAAGCTATATTTATCAACAAAGTCTATTTTTAGATTGTTGATTTGTTTTGCAAAGGTTTTAGCCGTTCCGTCAACAGTAGGGGCAAAGATTTTTATCTCTTTTGCGTTTAGTTTTGTAGCAGTTTTTATTACTCTAAATAAATCTTCTAGCGTAAAATTTTCTTTATTGAATTCGGGAAAAATTAGAGTACTATGCATGGTACTATGCAAGTCGTTTTGTGCAGAGTTTTCTTTAATTTCTAAGTAATTTTTGGATTTTTTGATTTTTCCCAAACTATCTAAAATTTTAGCAAAAAATGTATTTATTTCACTTTGTGTGGAGCATAGTAGGTTTAGCGAAAGTTTCTCGGCGTTAGATTTTGTGGTTTTGTTGATGTTTAGTTTTTGCTCTCTATTATAAAAAATAATATTAAGTACTGCCATAATTAACAAACCACTACAAATACCTACGACTATACTCATAGAAGTGTTTTTTGTGTAAAATCGCATCCACGCATAGATTAACACACTAAAAACTAGCGCCAAAATGATGCTATCTAAAACTTTTGCAAAATTACTACGCATATTCTAGACTCCTTTATAATAAATATTGACAACAAATAGGGCAGTTATGCTGTTTTTATTGACTTTTTAAACCTTAAATTATATAATTTTTAAAAATAAATTGTAAGGAGTTTTTTATGAAGGCTAAAACATTTGAAAAAGATTACACGCTAGCAGTTGCTATTTGCAATACACTTGATGACAACAAGGCGGAAAATATTGCATTAATTGATATTTCTAACCAAACCGACATCGCCGACTATTTTATAATTGCTACAGCAAATAGTACAGTGCACAATAAATCTTTGGTAGATAAGATTGAAGAGACTTGCGAAAATATAGGGCAAAAGGTGATTAGACGTGACGGCATATCTGACGGACGTTGGATGGTGCTAGACTACGGCACATTAATAATTCACTTATTTACTCCTGAGTTAAGAGAGTTTTATCATTTGGAAAAAATTTGGAATGACGGCAAAAACACTCTTAATATTCAAGGTATAAAGAAACTTGCCGAAAAACAACAACTGCTTGATACACAAAAGGACAAAGATTTAGACAAAGAAAAGCAAGAAAATCAACCGGATACAAAAGAAAATAGCGACGCAAAAGCAAAAGAATCTAGCGAAGATAGTAACAAGGAATAAAGTTATGGAATTTATTGCAGAAAATTTACAAGATACTGCCAAATTTGCTCAAGATTTTGCTAAAAGTCTAAAATCAGGCGATGTTGTTCTACTTTATGGTGATTTGGGTGCTGGCAAAACTACTTTTGTGCGTGAAGTTTGTAGAGCGTTAGGTGTTACTGAAGATGTTACTAGCCCTACATTCACATTACTAAATGAGTATTTTGGTAGATTGCCTATATATCATTTTGATATGTATAGGCTAAAAGATTCTCGCGAAGCCATTGAAAGCGGGCTAGACGAAATTTTGCGTTCGGGGGACGGTGTTTGCTTTGTTGAATGGCCTGAAAAAGTTTCTAGCATTTTGCCTGAAAATTGCTATATATTAAAAATTTCTACACTAGGCGAAAACGGACGCAAGTTTGAATTGACGGAGGCAAGATGAATTTTTTAGCGATTAACACAGCAGGCAAGTCCACGCAGATTGCTCTAGTAGTAAATGGCAAGCAAATACTAAATGAATTAGAATTTAGCAAACATAGCGAGAATTTGTTTCCTTTGCTAAGTAAAACTTTGGAAGAAAATAATTTAAGTTTAGACGATTTTGATACTTTTGCGTGTGTGGTAGGGCCTGGCTCGTTCACGGGAATTAGAATAGGCTTAAGTGTGGTAAAGGGATTTGCTTTTGCTAAATCAAAACCATGCATAGGTGTTACCAGTTTGGAATTACTTGCTTATAACGAAATAAATGCCGATACTTCTAAACCCATTTGCGCTGTGATTAATGCAGGTGCAGATTTAGTGTATCACCAAATTTTTGAGATTATAGAGAAAAACGGCAAAAGGCAACTAAAAGCCGTCACGCAACCCCGACTAGATAAAATTAAACACTTTACAGGTTTTTTGCATAGCAATTATAAAGATAATGTTACTTTAATTTATAATCATAACAACGAGAAAAACACAGGTTTTGCCGATTTACTAGGTGAGAGCAAAGATTTCAAGGTGGAAAGTTTGGTTCTGGCGGTGAATGCAAAAATTGAAAATAACGATTTTAGCAATGCAGTGACTCTTTCGCCACTATATTTGCGAGTAAGTCAAGCGGAGCAAAATTTTAAAAGTTTAAATTTTAGAAAGGCTACTATTGACGACTTGCCAAAAATACTTAAATTAGAAAATCAAGACGACGACTACGATTTGCCGTGGAGTGAAATTAGTGTTCGGCAGAGTTTTGATAACCCTAATTTTGAATGTTACTTACTAGAAAGTGATGGGGAATGCCTGGGAATGATTTCAATAATGCGCCTAATTGACGAAGCCGAAATTATGCGAGTAATAGTTTTGCGAAAGGTTCGTTTGCAAGGTATAGCGCAGAAAATGTTTACAAAACTTATTGAGACTTTGCGAGCAAAAAACGTAAAATCAATTTTTCTAGAAGTAAATAATTTCAATTACCCAGCAATTTCGTTATATCAAAAGATAGGTTTTATGCAAGTGGGCATTCGCCCAGACTACTATGAGCCAAATCAAGATGCCATTCTTATGCGTCTCGATATTTAATAAAATTTTGGTTTTGATTTGCACTTTTTCTACTAAAAATTAAAAGTCCATAAAACTAAAGCATTATACAAAAATTTGTTGTTTATCATATAAATAAAAAAATGCTTTAGGAGTATGTTTTGGAATTTAACGGTTTAAATTATATTGAAGCAGGACAGGGCAAACCGATTTTGTTGCTACACGGCTGGGGCGCAAATGTTGACGTTTGGTATTCAGTCATGCAAGAATTTAGCCTTGAATATCACGTTTACGCATTAGATTTGTATGGTTTTGGAAAAAGCCGTGAGCCTAGCGAAAATTTTACTATCTATGACTATGCAAGGGCGGTTGACGATTTTATTACAAAAATTATAGGTAAACCTGTGATTTTAGTGGGGCATAGTTTTGGTGGAAGAATAGGTTTGATTTTAGGCGATAGCAAAAATGTTGTCGCGCTAGTGCTGGTAGATAGTGCGGGGATAAAACCTAGATTTAATTTAAAAAAGTACATAAAAGTTCGGCGCTATAAAAAATTAAAGAAAAAGGTACAGCAAGGCAAGGCAGACATGGGCAAATTAGAAAAATTCGGCTCAACTGATTACAAAAATTTAAGTAAAACTATGCGACAAGTTTTTGTAAATGTAGTAAACGAAGATTTGACCGAACAAGCAAAAAATGTAAGTAAACCCACACTTCTACTTTGGGGGCGGAAAGATAAAGAAACCCCGAGCTATATGGCGCGAAAATTAAGGCGAAACATTAAAAATTCTAGGTTAGTATATTTAAACGGCGGGCATTTTAGTTTTTTAGACGATAAAGATAATTTTATTAAAGAATGTTATAAATTCTTTTACGAAAGGAATGAGAGAAATGTTTGATTTTTTTGATTTTTCAAATATGCACTTTTACTTTGCTTTGGCGATTGCTTTTGTAAACGCCTTTGTGTTGTGTTTTGAAGGATATAAATTTTTACAAATTATTCAGTTATCAGGCTACCATTCACGTGGCTACTTTGACTGGCTAAAAACGTCTGGTGGAATATATGTCGGCAGGCTTGCAATGGTGGCAATACTTAGTGCGGCTTGCTTTATTGTAACCGACGTAATCTTCCGCGCATATGGCGATTATTACGCATATTTTGGGCTAATTTTCTATTTAGTATTTAGTATAATTTATATTAGCAATGTTGTTTATTTCTCTCCGCAAAAAATTCCGCTAAAACTCACTAACCGTATGAATAGGGCAATAATTTTAATGTGGATATTAAGTTTTGCGATTACTTTCGGCTTGCTTATTATTACAGAAAACTACATTCCGTACTTCCGTTTGGGCGGTTTGGCACTTTCTCCACTAATTTTGCCTGTTTTAGTGCCTTTTGTGCATATTTGTCTAAAACCATTAGAAAAGGCAATTAATCAAAGATTTATCAAAAAAGCGCGTAAAAAGTTGGCACTTTTCCCAGATTTAATCAAAATCGGCATTACAGGTAGTTTTGGTAAAACCAGCACAAAGAACTTTTTGGCGACAATTTTATCCGAAAAATACAGCGTTTGTGCTACTCCGTTTAACTTTAACACACCGCTAGGAATTACGCGTACAGTTTTGCAATATTTAGACTACGGCACACAAGTTTTTATTGCCGAAATGGGCGCTAGACAAAATGGCGACATTAAGGAACTATGCGAACTCGTAGAGCCTAAATATGGAATTTTAACCGCAATAGGCGCGCAACATATTGCAACTTTTAAAAACTTAGATAACGTAAAGAAAACGAAAGCTGAATTGCCAGAATATTTGGGGAAGGACGGCGTTTGCGTTTTTGATATGGACAACGAAATTGTTCGCGAAATCGCAAAAAATGCTACTTGTAAAAAGATAAAAGTATCCCTAAAAGACAAGAATTCAGACGTTTTCGCTAGTGATATAATGACAACGAATCAAGGTACTTCGTTCAAACTTCACTTAGGCGACAAAACTTACGATTGCACGACTAAACTTTTGGGCTTGCACAATATTAGCAATCTACTACTTTGTGTGGGCTTAGCAAAACAACTAGATTTAACCGACGAACAAATTTTACTCGGTATCCAAAAGGTTATGCCAGTAGAACATAGATTGCAACTTATCAATGCCAAAAACGACGTAACTATCCTAGACGACACTTACAATTCAAGTATAGACGGTAGCCAAAGAGCGCTAGAAGTCTTGTCTATGTTTAAAGGTCACCGCAAAATTGTTATCACTCCAGGCCTTGTTGAATTAGGCACAATGGAACGACTAGAAAACTATAATTTCGGTGCAAGAATTAGCAAAGTTGCCGATTTAGTGGTTATAGTGAATAAAACGCACTACCTGTCTATAAAACAAGGTTTGTTAGATAATAACTTTGATGAAAGCAAAATTTACGAAGCCGAAAATCTTATTGACACCCAAAATGTCCTTAAAGATATTTTGCAAAAAGGCGACGTTATACTTTGGGAAAACGATTTGCCAGATAACTATATATAATAAAAAGCCAACTTTAAATATAAAAAATTAAATGCTAAAAAATTATTTATCTAATTTTTTCTTAAACTTTAAACAGGGCAGTATAATAACTGTTACTAAAATAGGGTAGTATAATAACCGCGACTGTAAAACAATCACTACTAAAATCTATTAGTTTTTTCAAAAACAAGCACAAGTTTAAATTTTAGCAAGTGCTTGTTTTTTGTTTTTGCCTTTTTGTTACCGTTTTACTAATCTTTTTTCCTGTTTTACTAATTTTTTTACAGTTTTATTAATTTTTTTTGTGCATTTTGTTCTTTTAATGAATATAAAACCTAAACGCATATGCCATTTTCACATTTTATAAGATAAAATCATATACATTTTAAATTGATTTTAGGGGGAGCATATGCAAAATATTGCGGTAATTTTTGGTGGAAAAACAGTAGAGCACGACATTTCTATCATTACAGGCTTAGGGATAATTAAAAATTTGAGTTTAAAATTCAATATCATACCGATTTATATAGACGTAAACGGCGAATGGTGGACAGGTGAGCATCTAAAGAATAGCGAAACTTTTAAAACTGAACCTAAAGGTAAGCAGTGTTTTTTTGCTATAAACAAGCCTGAATTATGCGTAAAAACGAAATTTGGTCATAAAAAAATACATATTGACTGTGCGGTAATTGCTTTGCACGGCGGAATTTACGAAGGTGGTGCTGTGCAAGGTTTGCTAGACTTAGCGGGAGTGCCTTATACTTCGCCTGACGTGTTGGGTAGCGCTCTTTGTATGGACAAAGCCTTGTCAAAATTAGCTTTCACGAGCCTAAAAGTACTTACGCCTAAATTTATTGATTTTGAAAAAGCAGATTGCAAAAATATAGAAGAAAAAATAGTAGAAAAGTTAAAATTTCCAGTCATAATTAAACCTGCACGTTGCGGTAGTAGCATAGGTATTACAAAGGTAGAAACAAAAGACGATTTAGCCAAAGCCATTGATAACGCGTTTTTGTTTGATACCAAAGTTATTGCCGAAGAGTATTTGACGGACGTTCGCGAATTGAATATTTCTGTCTTTAAGGAAAATGGAAAAATCCACATTTCGTCTATTGAAGAAGTGAAAAATAACGGCAATATTTATGATTTTGACGATAAGTACTTAGATAAACAAGTAGAGCGCGTAGTTCCCGCAAACGTAAATTTAAAAATTATGGATAAAATCATCAAATATGCCGTGCTGGTTTATAAAAAATTCAGTTTGAATGGCGTCGTGCGGTTTGATTTCTTGCTAAAAGACAACGACATCTACCTAAACGAAATAAATACCGTGCCTGGTAGTCTTGCGTTTTATTTGTGGCGTGAGCAGGGGATAAACTTTGCACAGTTGCTTAATATAAACATAAAAAACAGCATAACGGAACAAACAGAAAAAGAGAAAATTCGCTACTCTTATAAGAGCAACGCCTTAGCCTGCTTAGACAAAATCCAAACCCTAGAAAAGTAGATTTGCTTTAAAACTGAATTGCACCCCAAAAGTTGGACGCTTTTAGGGTGCAGTTCACAAAAAGTGACCAACTTTTGGGTCAGTTAATTTAGTACATTAAATAAATTAGTCAAAGATAAAAAGTACCACTACACAAAACGTGTATTGTTATAAAAATTTTAAACAACAAAAACCATATTTTATAAAATATATAAAATGAAATAATTATTCAGTTCCGCTACACATTCGGGGTGGTGGTGAGTAGGTAGTTCACTTTTTCTAATAAACTTACGCTTTCGGGAGTGTCGGTTTTTGCGAGAAAGTCCTTTATTTGCATTAGTTCGTTTGTGGTGAAAAACATATTGTCAAGGTTAAAATTATTGATTAGGTAAATGCCACCTTTTCTGCCACTATCGGTCACAATCGGCACGCCATTCACACTTAGGCTATCTACATATCTATAAATAGAGCGGGTGCTAACTTCAAACTTTTCCGCCAGTTGTTGCGCGGTCATTTTCCCGTTTTGCATCAGGGTAAGCAACACCCCCATCATAATATAAAGTTGCATAAGTTTTGCATCTCCTTTATTTTTCTTTTGAAATATTGTATCACTAGAATTTGCATTTGTCAAACATTTGTTCTAAAATTTGTTAAATTTTGTAAAAAATTTTTTGGCAAATTTGGTGGAAAAATTTTGTTTGATTGTACAATTATTGAGCAATTGTAAAATCATGTTTGCTTGAGCATATATAATATATATAGGAATAATATAAAATATATAAGAATAAGAATAGTATACAAAACATAGGAATAGGGAATTCAAATTTTGTATATTAATTGCTTATTCAAATTAAACTTACATTATATGAAAACCGCATTTAAAGTTTATATATAAAAATTATCTAAAATCAAATTTTCATTTCATATAAGCAAAAACCTTGCAAAATTTAAAAAGGCAAATAAATTGCCTAATTTTTGTCATTTGAAATTTTAAAATTAAGATTGTATTTTATAATATTACGTTTGCGGTTGTTTGTGTCTATATTTGTTGATTAAATTGCAAATTTTAGTTAATGTATCACTAGGAACGGCGTGTTTTGTGCTGGCTTTGATAACAGGGGACAGTGCGATTAACTTTTCAAAACTTTCTTCCAGCGTCTGCTTGTTTAACTGGCTTTCGGGCAGGGTGATTGCATAACCTTTTTGCTCAAAGTAACGCGCGTTTTGTATCTGGTCGCCACGACTTCCACGACTAAGCGGAATAATCAGCATAGGTATTTGGTTGCTCAGCAATTCAAACAAAACATTACTTCCGCCACGAGTGATTGCGATATCCACAATGCTAAGTAGTGCGGACATATTTTCCACATATTCCACCGCATGATAATCGGCTTTTTTGATTGAATTCATTTTGCCTTTGCCCGTAATATGCAGTACTTGATGCGTTTTTAGAATAAAATCAAGACTTTCTTCCACCGCTTTATTGATGCTTACAGCCCCCTGGCTACCGCCGATAACCAGACAAATCGGCTTGTTGCTCGTTAAATTATATTGCTGTCTAATTCGCGTCTTGTCACTTTGCGAAACCAAAACTTGCTTTATGGGCGACCCCACATAAACGCCGTTTGGCAGGCTTTCAGCGGTGTCTTTGAAAGAAGTACAAATAATGTCGTAATCTTTGCGCGTGATTTTATTTGCTAGCCCTAGACTAAAATCACTTTCGTGGGCAATCATAGGAATACGCAACTTTTTCCCCGCCATAACCACAGGCACAGCCACAAAACCACCCTTGCTAAAAATAATATCGGGCTGAACGTCCTTTAAAATTTGCTTTGCTTCGCGCTTGCCTTTGAGAAGTTTAAAAGGAATGAGTAAATTTTTCAAGGTTAGCCCGCGTATTAATTTCACCGTGGTAATAGGGTAGAACGTAACATTTTCGTACTGCGCAGTTAATTCGCGTTCGGGTCCTGTGTCACTGCCTATATAAATAATGTTATCAAAATGCTTTTCCAGTAACGGAATCAACGCAAGATTTGGCACAACGTGTCCCGCAGTGCCTCCACCAGTTAAAACAATTGTGCTGTTTGCCATAAATTCACCCCTAAAATCTTTAACTATAGTATATGTAAAACATTATAAATTATGTAAATCAAAGCAATTTGCTAGTTTTTTCATAAATTTTCAAACAAATCTACAAAAATCACCTAATTTTGTTTTATTGTTGCTTTTTGCTGTAATTCAAAATTAAAACTGATTATTTGTTATTTTGTTTTATAAGAAAAATGAGAATTGTGTTTAGTAATTTGATTCTGCTTATTCCTAGAAACATTTTATATATAGAGGTAATGCAACCGGTTAAAGCACTAGAACCTTGATAAGTTGGTAATTAATAATTGTTCATTAGTAATGACATATCTAATATAATATTATTTGTTTAGTTTTGAAATTAAAAAAATTTATCTACTAAAAACCAGTAAAGCGATAAAAAATGCTAGTTTTTGTATTATTTTATCAATTTTATTATAAATTTTTAGAAATTTGCGTTTTTTGTTTTACTTTTACTTAATGAATATGATATTATTAAACTAATAGTTAAGTTGTTCCACAAATTGTTAAAACTAGCAAAAGTCTTGCAAAATTATTTAACCAAAACATAATTGCTAATACTTACATAAATTGTTAAATCTTGTGGAAAACTAAAGATAAAAAAGGGAGCAAAAAGATATGCAAAACAAGATTTTTTGCCCTTACCTAAGCCAAATGTGGATAACTCAGTGGGGGGGGGGTATCGGTTAGCAAATAACAAATTTGTGGCTACAAATTTGTTGCCTAAAACCTCTAATTTTTGCTCTAAAAATTCGCTAAAAAATCAATCAATTTCAAAGGCTAAAACGTTTAAATTTTTATTAAAAAAGCAAAGATTTTTAGATACTAAATTACATAAAAA
This sequence comes from uncultured Clostridia bacterium, assembly GCA_944384375.1. Taxonomy (GTDB): domain Bacteria; phylum Bacillota; class Clostridia; order Christensenellales; family UBA1242; genus UBA7867. The sequence goes on from CALWTE010000035.1 coordinate 35,518, forward strand.
TTCACAAAAAAATGAACAAAATTTGAATATTAAAAAATCTAAAAAAATATTAGAAAAATTATCAAAAAATCAATTTTTTAGCGACTTAAAAAACATAAATTTTGATAATTATTTTTTAAATAATCAATCAAAATACAATTTAACGGATACGCATTTTAGTAATTTAAAAAATATAAATATAAATTTAAAAACTATAAAATCATATTATAAAAATTTGCATTACAACTTAATAAAACGACGGCACACAATAAGTGGGCTTTTTCCTGTTTCTTGCCGAATATTAAATACTAAACTAAACTATAATCAATATAATTTATCTAAAATACCAAAACACAACAATTTAATAAAAAGTTTTTTGCCTAGATTACAAGAATAGGCTAATAAAATGCAAACAACATTGTAAAGATTAAAAATTTCACAAAGCATTAAATAAATTTAAAAAATTTAGGCAAACTACTAAAAAAATCAGGCTTTTAAAAGCCTTTTGTTGTATAATGAAAATATGACAATTTGTCATATAAAACCACAATAGAAAAGACAAATTTCAATTTTGCACAACAACAAATTTAAAATTGCCCGATAAGTACTAGAATAAAAAAGAAAGAAAAGGAAAAAAATGGGGTGAACCCCAAAAGTTGGACACTTTTGGAGGTGCAGTTCAAAAGAAAATTAAATAATGAATTATTATTTCCAGCAAAAATTAAAAATACTAGACACAAAGAAACAAAAGAAAAGATAAAAGCGGACTAAATAATAATTTAATGTTAATATGCTATTCAATAACTTTCAATTTTCAATTTTTAATTTTTAATTTGCTTATGCTTTTCGCACAAGCATAGAAGGAGAATTTTATGTCATTTAAAGAACTCTTTAAAAAGTACAAAATCTACACAATAGTAGGCATCATTGTTCTACTATTGCTAGTAACAGGTGGAACCACCGCAGGTGTGCTATTAACTAAACAAGATAAAGAGCAAATAAACAATTCAGCAAATGCCGTTGTGGGTGACGAATTTGTAGTAGATGGTTTAAGATATTATGTCTTAACCGAAGGCACAACAAATACCGTAGAAGTAGGCGAAAGTCATTCAATGTTTCGTACTAGTGCAACTATACCAAGTACAGTCTCTAATGGTGGTATAACTTATACAGTTACCCGTATAGGAAATAATGCATTGGCGGATTGTGGCTATTTAGAAAGTGTAACTATTCCTGATAGTGTTACCAGTATAGGAGATAATGCATTTTCGGGTTGCGCTTTAACTAGTATAACAATTCCTGATAGTGTTACTAGTATAGGAGATAATGCGTTTATGAATTGTGATTTTACCAGTGTAACAATACCATCAGGAGTTACAAGTATAGGAAGTTCTGTGTTTGCAAGTTGTAGCGGTTTAACAAATATAGACGTAGATTTTGCTAATGCAAATTATATGTCAAGCAATGGCATTTTATTTAATAAAAATCAAACAACAATAGTTTGCTATCCACCAGGAAAAACTGATACTAGTTATTCAATTCCTGATAGTGTAAACAATATTGGAGGTGGGGCGTTTTTTATTTGTGTCAATTTAGAAAGTGTAACAATACCCGATAGTGTCACCAGTATAGGAGAATATGCGTTTTCTACTTGTCCTAATTTAACAAGTGTAATAATTCCTAATAGTGTCACAAGTATAGGAGATTATGCGTTTATGCGTTGTAATGCCTTGACTAATATAATTATACCAAATGGTGTCACCAGTATAAGTAATTATGCGTTTTCTGCTTGTACTAGTTTAACAAGTATAACCATCCCTGATAGTGTCACCAGTATAGGGAATATGGCGTTTAATTCTTGTCTTAATTTAACAAGCGTAACAATAGGAAGTGGTGTTACTTTTATAGGAGATAATGCATTTTATTCTTGTTCTAATTTAAGCAATGTTTATTTTTATAATGTTATTTCTACTGATACATCATCAATAGGAGATTCTGCTTTTCTCGGTTTTGCTAATTCAGTAACATACTGGGTAAAAGACCAAACTAGTTTAATAAATATTCAAGCAATATATAATGACGATGCTTCTAAATTTGATAGAAACAACTTTCAAATCATGACTTTTAACATTTCAAGTGCGGTTGCCACAAATTCCACTGGTTTAGGTACAGTCAGTGGTGGCGGTACTGCGCAATACGGCTCACAAATTACAATTTATGCACAGCCAAATGCTGGATATTTCTTGTTAGGTTGGACATTAAGTAGTAATGGCTCTAATATAATTGATGGCACAAGAAATGCGACTGAATATACAATTAACAATGTAACCAGTGATGCAACATATTATGCGGTATTCCAAAAATCAAATAACTTAACCATTACCACCGATTCAACACTCGGACAAATATTAATTAATGGCGAATTTACCGCAAATTACACCACAACATTTGAAGGTTCTGGCTCTATTTCAAATGTAGTGGCAGTAGCAAAACCAGGCTCCGCATTCATTTGTTGGCAAATCACCATAGGTGGTGTTACAACATACGACTATGACAATAACCCACTTTCAATGTCTATCACCAAAGATACTACCATTACTGCAGTATTCTCTAACAGCCTTATGGAAGGTATAGGAGTAGTGGCAGACGGGGGCGGACAAGTACGTATGGGTGGTTATGATTTAGACAATGTTGACAGCACCACACAAGTAGTACTAAACGCAATTTGCTACTCAGGTTATACCTTTGACGGCTGGTACACAATGGAAAACGGAGCCTTAACCAAAATAGACGCCTTAGGAAACTTCACGGCTGTAACTATTAACGTAGCCGACTACGACGGCAAACTCATTATTGCCAGATTTATTCCAAATAGTAATGGCAATATCAACGACGATGTAAACAACTAAAAAATAAATTAAATTTCAAAAACAGTATTTCGGTACTGTTTTTATTGTTTTATAGCCTTTTTAAGAAATATACAAAGTTATTAGTTAATTATAAGGCAGTATTAAATTAAATTATATTATATTAGTAAATTATATAAACATTTCAAGTAATTTCTTTTAGCAAAATCAAATTCATGCTTTCGCAAATTTCCCCAAATTTCATTACTTTTAGTCTAATTTTAGGCAAAAATGCCTTGAAATAACTATTTTTTTGAAAAATTTTAAAGTTTTTTGGGCAAATTAATTTTTGATTTTTGAAATTTTGTGTTAAAATGATATTATAAAAATTGAAGGAGAAATTATTTTGTCTAAAGAGTACGATTCAAAAGATATTGTTATTTTGGAAGGTTTAGATGCGGTTCGTATGCGTCCTGGTATGTATATCGGTACGACTGGGCCAAAGGGTTTGCATCACCTTTTATGGGAAATTGTGGATAACAGTGTGGACGAGATTGCGAACGGTTTCGGCGACACAATCAAGGTTACCCTAGAAGAAGACGGCAGTGCGCAGGTAGAAGACAACGGCCGTGGTATTCCTGTAGATATTCACCCGCAAAAAAAGGTTAGTGGTGTGGAAGTTGTATTTACGCAGTTGCACGCTGGTGGCAAGTTTGAGAGCGATAACTATAACTTCTCGGGTGGTTTGCACGGTGTAGGTGCATCGGTTGCGAACGCACTTTCTCGTTGGCTAAATGTATCTGTTTTCCGCGATGGTTATGAATACGAAATGCAATTTGAGAGCAAGGGCAGTGGCAAGAACATAAAAAGCGGTGTGCCAGTTGCTCCGCTGAAAAAAGTGGGCAAGACGGACAGACGCGGTACGTTGATTCGTTTTATGCCAGACGATAGAGTTTTTGAAGATGTTCGTTTTGATTTGGAAACAGTCTCCAAACGTCTACGCGAAATTGCTTTCTTAAATAAAGGAATTAGAATAGAGTTGATTGATGAAAGACGTCTAACGAACGGCGAACCTTTTAAACAGGTGTTCAAATATGACGGCGGTCTTTTAGATTTTGTTAAGTTCTTGAATGAAAACAAAACGGTAGAGCACGGCAACCCGATTTACTTTGAAGCAAAGAGCGACTTAGTACAGATTGAATGTGCAATGCAATATACCAACAACTACACGGAAAATACTTTTAGTTACGTAAACAACATTCCAACAAGCGAAGGCGGTACGCACGAAACAGGTCTAAAAAATGCAATCACTCACGCTTTTACCGATTTAGGCAAAAAGGCTGGGCTGATAAAGGATAAGGAACCAGCGCTAATAGGTGAAGACTTCCGCGAAGGTCTAACCATAGTGCTAGCAATCAAAATGCGTAACGTGCAGTTTGAAGGGCAGACAAAGACCAAACTAGGCAACACCGAAATCAAGCCCGAAGTGGAAAGTTTGAGTTACCAGAAGTTAATGGAGTTCTTTGATAAAGGTGCTAACAAGCAGATTTTGGAACTTGCAATTAGCAAGGCAAAGCAGGCGGCAAAGGTTAGGGAAGCGGCTAGAAAAGCAAAGGAAATCACTCGTGCGAAAAACAGTATTGAAAATAGCAACCTTATAGGGAAGTTGAGTAGTTGTACGGGCAAAAAAGCCGAACAAAACGAGCTGTTTATCGTGGAAGGTGAAAGTGCGGGCGGTAGCGCAAAACAGGCAAGAGACAGGTCTTTCCAAGCGATTTTGGCATTGCGTGGTAAACCGCTGAATGCCGAAAAGAAAAGGCTTGCCCAAATTTTAGCAAACGAAGAAATCCGTACAATTATTAGTGCGCTAGGCACGGGAATAGGTGAAGACTTTAATTTAAGCAATCTAAAATACCACAAAGTTATAATTCTAAGCGATGCCGACCAAGACGGTGCGCACATTAGGGCGATACTTATTACATTCTTCTTTAGGTATATGAAAGAGTTGATTTTAAACGGGCATTTATATATAGGTTTGCCACCACTTTATAAAGTGGCTAAACGCGACGTGGTGGAATATGTTTATTCAGACGCTGAGTTGCCAGAAGCGATTGAAAAAGTGGGGAAAGGCTACACAATTCAACGTTATAAAGGTTTGGGTGAAATGAACCCCGAACAGTTATGGGACACGACTATGGACCCTAGCAAACGGTCCTTGATGCGTGTAACCCTAGACGATGCGGCAAATGCTGAATTGTTGGTTACCACGCTTATGGGCGATAATATAGATGCACGTAAAGCATACATTAGCGAACACGCAAACTTTAATAGGGAAGAAAACTTTGCATTAAAGCAAAACAATTAGGAGATAAAAATTGAAGAAAGAAGAAACGAAAAACGAAAACAAAGCGGTTACCGCTTCATCGGGTAAAATTATTGAGCGTAGCCTTGACGAAGTCTTGCATATTAGTATGATTCCATATAGTGAGTATGTAATTCTAGACAGGGCATTACCACGTGTGGAAGATGGTTTAAAACCCGTACAGCGTAGAATTTTATATACTATGCTCGGGCTAGGCTTAGAGCCAGACAAACCTTTTAGAAAGTCTGCTCGTATCGTGGGTGATTGTTTGGGTAAGTACCACCCGCACGGCGACACGTCTGTTTATGATGCTATGGTACGTATGGCGCAACCACACAATATGCGTGAAATTTTAGTGCAAGGCCACGGGAACTTCGGTAGTAACGACGGCGACAGCGCAGCCGCAATGCGTTATACAGAGGCAAGACTTGCTCCGCTCGCTATGGAGTTGTTGCGTGATTTGGAAAAAGACACAGTAAAATGGAGTCTTAACTTTGACGATACCTTAAAAGAACCTGATATGCTACCAGGCCGTTTTCCTAATTTGTTGGTAAACGGTGCTAGCGGTATCGCGGTAGGCCTTGCTACAAATATTCCGCCACACAACTTAGCCGAAGTTATTGACGGAGTTGTGGCTTATATTGATAACCCTAATATCAAATTAAAGCAAATGATGAAGTATATTAAGGGTCCCGACTTCCCAACAGGCGCTACAATGACGGTTGACGAGTTGGAAAAAGCGTATGAGACAGGTAAGGGCAAAGTTGTAATGACTGCCAAATACCACATAGAAGAAGGCAAAAACGAGAAGAAGAACATAGTTATTACTGAACTGCCTTACCAGGTAAATAAAGCAAAATTACTGCAAACTATCGCCGCCCTTAGTGAAGAAAAAGCGGGCGTTTTGGCTGACATTGCTGAAGTGCGTGACGAGTCTGACCGTGACGGAATGCGTGCCGTAATCACTATAAAGAAAGACGGCAACGTAAAAGCTGTAATTGACAACTTATTAAAATCAACCGATATGCGTTGTAGTTTTGCTATTAATATGGTGGCGATTGCTGGTGGCAAACCTAGAACTATGAGCCTATTAGATATTATTGCTTACTATGTAGAGTATCAAAGACAAATTATCTACCGCCGCAGCAAGTACGATTTGGAAGTAGCCAAAGAACGTAGCCACATTTTGGAAGGCTTGCTTATTGCGATTAAGAATATTGACGAAGTTATTAAGATTATTAAGAAAGCCGTTTCTCCAGCCGATGCTAAGATGAAGTTAAAAGAAAAGTTTGCTTTGTCCGAAAGGCAAGCGCAAGCTATTATGGATATGCGTCTAGCAAGGCTAACCAGTCTAGAAGTAAACAAAATTATAGACGAATTAAAAGAATTAAAAATTTTAATTGATAAATTGACTGCTATTGTTAAAAGCAAAGAAATGCAATTGCAAATCGTTAAGGAAGAAATCTTGGAAATTAAGAAAAAGTACAAGAATCCTAGACGTACGCAAATTGTGGGCAAAGAAGACGAAGTAGAAATTGAAACTGTAAAAGTAGATGTAGCTGTTCCTATGGTGTTAGCACTTACTGCTAGCGGAAATATAAAATGTATGGAAGTCAAATATTATAATTCGGCAAGTAAAGATTTTAAGGATGGCGGCTCGCTTAATCAAGTCCATACACATGTGTTGCATGTAATGAGTGATAGTGATATTTTGGCATTTACGAGTGCAGGGTATTCTATTCGTTTTAATATGTCGGATTTGAAACCAGTTAAATACAAAGATAAAGGTGTTAGCCCGCAAGAATTGTTTATGGAATTGTCGGTAAACGAAAAAATTGTTGGCTTTATTCCAGCCGAATTTAATGAAAAAGAAGAACGCAACTTACTATTCTTTACGAAAATGGGTTTTGTTAAGAAAACTTGTTTTGCCGAGTACAACACGGTAAAGAGTTACATTCAGGCGGTAAAAGTTCGCGATGACGATGAATTGATAAACGTTGAGTTTGATGTTGATGGGCAAGATATGATTTATGCAACCGTGTATGGACAGGTACTTTTTGCTACAAAAGACGATATACCTGTACAGGGTAGAGTTTCTGGTGGTGTAAGGGGTATCAGTCTATATGACGGCGACAGCGTAGTTTATTCAGCATTAACCAAAGACGAAGGCGAGCTAGTGGTTGTTACCGAAAAAGGACTAGCAAAACGAGTGATTTTAGCGCAAATTGATAAATTGCCACGTTATAGGAAGGGTGTAAGATTAATACTGCTAAATAAAGAAGATAAAATTGTCTTTACCACATGCGTAACCACTCCTAATGAAATTATCCTAGACACGGGGGCGGAAGTTAAGGCTATTAATTCAGAAAAAATTGACATCATTCCTAGAGAAAAGAAAGGCAATCCGCTAAAAGGTATAGACAAGGTAGTTGCGGGATATAAAAATATAAGATAATTCTATAAAAGATTTTAAATAGCTTCATTTTAAATTGATTAATAAATAAAAGAAATTAAAAAATTGTGAATAGAATTTATTAAATATTTCGCGACTTTGTGAATATAAAATTCTTTTCACAATTTTTTGTTAAAAGGTAAGTAACTAAAAGTTATAAGATAATTTATGATAGAAACAGCAAAATATATTTTAGACGATAATGGCATATTGACATTTAAGCCAGGAATTGAGAACGTAGAGAGTGGGGACATTCCAGCAAACGTAACTCTAAACAAAGTAATTTTTCCCGAAGGTGTAGTTAGCCTAGGCGTAGATTTGTTTAAAAACAATCATAGTGTGAAAGCCGTGCAACTACCTAATACGCTACAAGAAATCGGTAGTGGCGCGTTTGCAAAAACAAACTTAGGCGAAATTTATATACCGGATAGTGTTACCGTTATAGGTGACGAAGCCTTTTTAGGCTGTGAGAGTCTTGCGCGTGTAAGACTTTCGGAAAACATAACGCAAATTTTTAATTTTACGTTTTGCTCTTGTCAATCTTTGTGGCAAATCAACATACCAAAAAATGTAAAAACTATTTATGATAATGCCTTCTCATATACGGGACTTGTAGATGTAGTAATTCCCGAAGGTGTGAACAAAATCAAGAAAAATGTTTTCAGTGGGTGCATTTATTTAAAAACGTTGTCTTTGCCTGCTAGTTTAGACGAAATTAGTTTTGAAAACACTTTCCTAGATTGCAGAAGTTTAAGTGATATAAAAATTTCTCAAGACAATTACAAATTCACTGTTCAAGATAATGTGATTTTTAATAAAGATATGACAAGTCTTTATTTTTGCCCCATGACGAAAAAAGGCATATACACTGTACCTAATGGGGTGGAGATTTTTGAACAGTATTGCTTCTCTGAGTGTGGGGCTTTAACAAAAATCAATATGCCTGATACTTTAAAAATAGTAAAACGTGGCGCTTTGCAAAATTGTCATGGTTTAACTGAAGTGTATTTTCCTGATAGCGTTGAAAAAATTGAATACTATAATTTTCTACCTGTTGTATACGACTCAAGATTTATTGAGCCAGGGAATCCAGAGAAAGTGGAACTAGGTATAAGAAAATATTCTGTGCCTGTTACCATTAAATATGATATGAATATTAGCAATTTTGATTTACATAACCCTAATTTGTATATGCATTTTTTAAATACTTTAAATGCTTATGTCCGCTTTAATGACAAAGTTTTGCCTACACAAGGTAGAGATTTTATAATTAAGCAAGGTCCGTATGGTCTGTTTTTTAGAGATGAAAAGGGCAATGTATATTTGCCAGACAAAGATAGAGATTTAATCCAAACGACTGAAAAAGAACTTTTATCTAAGGCAACAAAGTGGAATAAAATAGCAGAGAAACGTTCCATTCGTGAATATTACACGCAATTATATGTTTGGAATCAGTATAAAGACGTTCCTAATATTTTGATAATAGAACATATGCCTATTGATGAAATTCAGTATTTTTACTATCATAATAACTTTAAGAACTGGCAGTTAATTTCAAAAACGGCGGGTTATAGGAATGAAATACACAAGGGCTCGTTGTTTGATATTGCCCACGCACTCGGCGTTTTTAGTGAAAACGGCACAGAGAGTAGGGTAGCGACCGAATTCATAATTAATGACATTTTGCCTAAGTTCACAGCAGACGAAGTGCATGAACTTTTTGGCGGCTTTGATGCTCCAAATACGCAATATAATGCTGAATTTGCTAAATTCTTTATGAAATATTTCCCTACAAATCCGCACTTTATGACTTTTAGAGACGATTTAACGGGGGCGGATATGGATTTATTAGGTTCGGCATATAATAATTTTGATAGAGTATTAAAGATTTTGCCAAATAAAAAAGTAATTACGCCCGAAATGGTGCAGTATGCGTTAATAGGCACAAGATATCAACATATTGACGAAAGGGCGCAAGAATTAGCCGACGTCGTGGGTAGGTTTGGCTATTCACAAGATGCCTTTGAAACTTTGCAAAACTGGTATTTGCAAGGCATATCTATTCGCAAAGAAGATTTAAAATTAAAAGTTATTCCCGACGACGGGCAGTCTCCCGTGCAGTATGAATTACTAGACAAGGCAGACCCGCAAGCAAGTGTCTTAGGCAATATTACAAATTGCTGTCAGGTAGTAGGAGGTTCGGGTGAAGACTGCGTAAAATACGGTATGACGCAAGAAAATTCAGGTTTTGTTGTCTTTAAGAAAGGAGACAAAGTTTTAGGTCAAGCGTGGGTGTGGTATGACGAAAATAAAAGTTTGCAAGTAACTTTAGACAATATAGAAGTACCTAAAAATATCAACACGCTTTTACAAAAAGACGAAAAATTACAGCAAGACTTTTTAGATTGTATAGATAGACTAGGCAAAAATTTTATTAACACTATGAATAGAGAAGGCTTGCCCGTTAGTAGGGTAACTATAGGTACGGGATTTAACGACGTAAATAAAATTTTGATGCCTAGATACGCACTCATAAAAACGCCTGATATGCTAAGTTCGTATCACGGTTATAGTGATGCGATGGAATCACAATTGCTGGTGGCGGGCGAAATGCCAAAGGTACAAGGAGTTTCTGCCACTTTGGAAATGCAAAATCAATAAATAAAATTGAATATAAGGCTAAATTCTTTTGAAACTAGCGTAACAATAAACAAAAAATCTAAATTATTATATAAGTTTCAAAATTACTTAACTAAGAGATTTTCTATCATAAAAGTATTTATTAAAAGACTTTTTCTAAAAGACACTTAAAAGGAGTGCTTTAGAGTAAAAGTCTTTTTTTATTATAGTAACTTTTTATTAAATAATTAATTATGTGATAAATTGAGAATTTAACGAATATAGTATTTTCAGAGCAACTATTCAATTGACACATTCTCTAAAATTTGGCTAACTTTCGTCAAATTTTGCTATTATTCTATAATAGAGAGTGCGTCATAATTTGCTAAAATTAAAATTGTGTGAGGGAGTTATGAAGTTCGTAGTTCTTAAACGTTCTGTAGTTTGGCTGGCATTTTTTAGTATTATGTTGTGCGGGGTTTTGTCTGTACCATTAGGCGAAAACTCTATGGCAGCAGTCTTTTTTGGAGACAATTTACGAAAAGTGCCTGTATATAATGTAGAGACGGAAGAAAAACGCGTAGCAATCAGTTTTGATGCGGCGTGGGGAGCGGACAAGACCGAAGAAATTATGAAAATACTTAAAGAATACGACGTAAATGCTACTTTTTTCTTAGTCGGGTTTTGGAGCGAAAAATATCCCGAATTAGTTAAGAAAATTCACGAAAACGGCTTTGAAATCGGTACGCATAGCAATTCTCACCCTGATATGACCAAACTAAACCGCGAGCAAATTAAACTAGAATTAGAGCAATCTATTGCAAAGATAAAGGAGGCTGTTGACGTAGAAGTTGAGTTGTTCCGTGCTCCATACGGCGCTTATGATAATAATGTAATTGAAGTTGCCGAAAGTATGAATTTGCAGACAATTCAATGGGACGTAGATAGCCTAGACTGGAAAGGTATCAGCGGTAGCGAGATTGCGACTCGTATTCTTAATAGAGTAAAACCAGGGTCTATAATACTTTGTCATAATAATTCCGACCACATACTAGATGCTTTGCCAATTGTGTTGGATAGACTTAAATTACAGGGCTACACTGTCGGTTGTATAGGCGATTTAGTTTATAAAGATAACTATATAATTGACCGTGCAGGCGTACAAAAATTAGCAGAACAATCTTAAAAAATTTATTAATAAACTAGGAGAAAATTATGAGTTTTGAATTTAACAACAATCGTGTTTATCTTTATGGAAAGGTGGTTAGCGAGCCAGTGTTTAGCCACGAAGTTTACGGAGAAGGCTTTTATGATATCAATTTAGAAGTAAATAGACTGTCCGAGCAGTACGATATTATTCCTATTACCATTTCGGAGCGGCTTTTTAAGGATAACGAGTTAAAAGCGGGTACGTTTTTAGCAGTAAATGGGCAGTTCCGCAGTTATAATAAGTTTGTAGACGGCAAAAGTAAACTTATGCTAACCGTCTTTGTCCGCGAAATAATTGAGCCTATCCAAGGGCAAAATACAAATATTATTGAACTAGAAGGCTATGTTTGCAAACCGCCCGTTTACCGTACCACACCATTCAAACGTGAAATTTGCGATTTATTACTTGCTATAAATCGTGCTTATAATAAATCAGACTACTTGCCGTGTATTGCGTGGGGTAGAAATGCTCGTTTTGTCAACACTTTGGCTGTGGGCGAAAAACTTTACTTGACGGGCAGAATTCAAAGCAGGGACTACCAAAAACGTATTGACGAGAATCAAACCGAAACCCGTACCGCGTACGAAGTTTCCATTAGCAAACTATCCCTAGACGATAACTTGCAATATCTATTAAAAGAGCCCGAAGTTTCATTGCCCGAGCATTGCACTGAACAAGAAAGTTAAGTGATTCAAAATGATTATTTTATTAAATTTATATAAGAATAGGTTTTTAATATAGAATTTTTGTTAGTTTTTAGTACAAACTAACACTAAATTTAATGTATTTCTAATAAAATATGGCACACTTTTTAAAAATTTTGCTAAAAGTGTGCTTTTTTATTTTACATTGCTATTTTATTTTGTTAAACTAAATTTATAGAAAAGCTACAAGGTTTAAATTTTATGCTTGCATAAATCATTTAGCCTTGTGAAAAACTAAAGATAAAAAAGGGAGAAAAAAGATATGATAAACAAGAATTTTTGCCCTATCTCTAGCCAAATTTGGATAACTCAGGGGGGGGGGCGCTTAGATAGAAATAACGAATTTGTTGCTACAAATTTGTCCCATTTCAATTTTCAATTACCGCCGTAATAAAAAATGGAAGCTAAATAAAAACAGTTACGGCAGGCGGTTACGGGCGGTCAAGGTTTTTGGACAAAAAACACAAAAGAAGAAAAAAATGAGAAGATAAAAGCGGAATATAAATAATATTTAATTATTTTTAGCCTTCATTTTCAATTTTCAATTTGCTTGTGCGGAAAGCACGAGCATAGGGGGTATGTTATGGCATTTAAGGAATTATTTAAAAAGTATAAAGTTTATACAATTATAAGTATAATAGCAATTTTATTGCTTATGGCTGGTGGGGTAACTGCAGGGCTACTTATAGGTAAACAAGGAAATGAACAGTTAAATGTGCCAGCACTAGCAGCAGATTTTACAGACAGTAACGGACTAGAATATACAATTCTCAGTTCCACAAATTTAACCGTTAGTGTAAGCGGATATTCTGGTAGTTCTACTAAAATAGTAATCCCTGATACTGTAGTTAATGGCGGTACAACTTACACAGTCACCACCATAGCAGGCGGTAGTAAAAGTACAGGCGCCTTTGCATATAAATCAGCCCGAAAAAGTATCACTATACCGTCTAGTATAACAACAATACATAGATACGCATTTTATAATTGTACAGGCTTAACCGAAATCAACTTTAACGCAACGAATATGAATGATTTAGAAGAAAATAATTATGTATTTTATGATGCAGGGCAAAATGGTACAGGTATAACAGTAAACATAGGAGAGAATGTAACTAGAATACCAGAATTTTTGTTTTGTCCTATGGGTGGTATGTATATACCAAAGATAGTAACAGTAAACTTTTTAGGGAATAGCCAGTGTGAGAGTATAGGAAATTCTGCGTTTGAAGATTGTAGCAGTTTAACAAGTATAACGATTCCCGATAGTGTAACCAGTATAGGAGATGATGCGTTTAGATATTGTAGCAGTTTAACTGAAGTAACAATAGGAAATAGTGTCACCAGTATAGGAGATGCTGCGTTTAGAAATTGTAGTAGTTTAACCGAAGTTACCATTCCAGATAGTGTAACGAGTATAGGATATTTTGCGTTTTATAATTGTAGCAGTTTAACAAGTATTAATGTAGATATAAATAATGCAAATTATAGTTCAGTTAATGGAGTTTTATTTAATAAAAATCAAACTACATTAATTCAATACCCAGCGAGTAAAACTGACACTAGTTATTCAATCCCTGATAGTGTCACCAGTATAGGAGAATCTGCGTTTGAAGTTTGTAGCAGTTTAACTGAAGTAACAATAGGAAATAGTGTCACCAGTATAGGAGAATATGCATTTTCAAGTACACCATGGTTAACTGATATACAAACCAATCACAATGGACAAGCACAATCTAGTGATGGGACTAAAACTTACATGATAAAAGCCCCAAATACTAATATTACAAGTTATGATTTAACGGGTGTTGATGTAATAGCGGAAGGAGCGTTTAGAAATTGTAGCAGTTTAACTGAAGTAACAATAGGAAATAGTGTAACCAGTATAGGAGAATATGCGTTTTTTAATTGTGCCGCTTTAACTGAAATCAACTTTAATGCAACGAATATGGATGATTTAGAAGATGCTAATTATGTGTTCTACAACGCAGGGGAAGATGGTACAGGCATAACAGTAAACATAGGAGCGAATGTGACTAAGATTCCAGCATATTTGTTTTATCCTTTTCATAATAGGTATGATCCAAAGATAGTAACAGTAAACTTTTTAGGGAATAGCCAGTGTGAGAGTATAGGAAATTATGCGTTTAGAGATTGTAGCAGTTTAACCAGTATAACAATTCCCAATAGTGTCACCAGTATAGGAGATTATGCGTTTTATTATTGTACCAGTTTAACAAGTGTAACAATAGGTGATAGTGTCACCAGTATAGGAAATTATGCGTTTAGAGATTGTAGCAGTTTAACTGAAGTAACAATAGGAAATAGTGTCACCAGCATAGGTGATGAGGCGTTTTATGGTTGTAGCAGTTTAACAAGTATTACCATTCCCAATAGTGTAACCAGTATAGGAGAAACTGCGTTTTATGATTGTAGCAGTTTAACCAGTGCAACGATAGGAAATAGTGTTACGAGTATAGGAGGATATGCGTTTATGAGTTGTAGCAGTTTAACAAGTGTAACAATACCGAATAGTGTTACGAGTATAGGAGATCAAACGTTTTATAATTGTAGCAGTTTAACAAGTATAACAATACCAGATAATGTCACAAGTATAGGAGATGCCGCTTTTAGGAATTGTACCAGTTTAAGTAATGTATATTTTTACAACGATATACAAAATAAAACTTCAGATAATTACATAGGAATTTCTGCTTTTAGAAATAATGCTAGTACAGTAACATACTGGGTAAAAGACCAAACAAGTCTAACAAATATTCAAGCAATATATAAAGCTTCAACATCTAAGTTTACTGCAAATAATTTTCAAATTATGACTTTTAATATTTCAAGCGCTGTTGCAAGTAATTCTACAGGAATGGGTACAGTTAGCGGCGGTGGTAATGGAGTATATTTGCCAGTTACCCTTACCGCAACACCAAACCCAGGTTATACCGTAGCCGGTTGGACTTTAAGTAGTGATGGCTCAAATATAATTGCAGACTCAGAAGGGCAAACAAACTATACTATTACCGCAGCAGGTGACGAAACATATTATGTAGTTTTTAAATCTGCTAATTACACCGTAATTATGGAATCTAGCGGGTATCCAAGCAAGATTAGTGGACTTGCTGGCGGTTTTGAAAATACAGGCTGGAATGGTACTTATGATACCGCGCACGTGCGGAGCGGTGATTATTCACTTAAAATTACAGGCTCGGCGGGTAGCTCCGAAACCACCATTTCTACAACATTTACAATACCCTTAGACAACACCAACAAAAACCATATATTCTATGTGCAATACTGGGGATACCAAGAAGTACAGGCTGGTGCAAGTACACAAATTTACTGGCCTATAGAAGAACCTAGTTTTGGTAGCCTAGCCTTAGGTCCAGCGGGGCAGTGGAATATGTATAGTTTTTACGTTACTAGGAGTAGCAATAATGCTTCGGATACTGCCGTTTTACGTATAGACTATGATAATAACGGAGTTGCGGGCGAGATTTGGTTTGACGACATTGTTTTGCTAG
>CALWTE010000036.1 GCA_944384375.1 uncultured Clostridia bacterium
TTTGGAGCAGGTAAAGGGAATCGAACCCTCATATCAGGCTTGGGAAGCCTGTGTTCTACCACTAAACTATACCTGCAAGTAAATTTATAATACTAAATTTGACTAAGTTTTGTCAAGTATTTAGTTAAATTTACTTTTATATTAAAAATTAAAATATTTTTTGCAGACTTTTTATTATTGTATAAAAATAAAAAGCGTCATAGTTGCAATTAAATTAACAAAATCTAATTCGCTCTATGATGCTTTTTTAATAACAAAAACCAAATTTAAAAATAAAAGTTAATTTTTTAATCCATTAACTTGTGGTGCGTGAGTACTGGAGTTTTGCCTTCTTCTAAATCAATAGTTAAATATGTAGCAGTTTCTCTGTCCTTCATTGCGCCTGGGTTAGCAAAAATTATGCCGTTGCGCTCAAAGTAATCAGGTTTATGCGTGTGTCCAAACAAGACGATATCCGCCCCCTGCTGAGTAGCGAAATTAACTAACTTTGCATAGTTATTGCTTACATCATATTCGTGGCCGTGCAAATATAAAATAATTGTCTTGCCATAAGACACTTTACCCACTGTCTTTAATTTAGTTTTAAAATCATTATTTCCGCGTACAGCATAAATTTGACCAGAGAAATTTACACTCCTTAAATCATCAACACCATCGCCCAAATGTAGTAGCACATCGGGTTTTTCCCTATCTATTGCGGTTAAAATAGGCCCCACATTTCCGTGAGAATCTGAAACTACTAAAATCTTCATATTAAAATTATAACAAATAAATAATTTTAAAGCAACTAAATTTTATTCGCTTTTAAAAAATTGCTATTGACTTTTTTATAACGGTACTATATAATTTCAATAGTTTAAGGAGTGGAAAAAATGCTACAACCAAAAAAGATTAATAAAATGGACTTTTGCGAAAACGACTATACAATAAAAATACCTTTTTTGCCTACTCATATAACTAAAAAAGGCAAAGAAAACTATGATGCCTTTTATTCTTTAAGCCAAACAAAAATTACAAGTAATAATTACGATTCATGGCGGAATAAGTTTGACGAATTTTTGGAGTTCCAAATTGTAGAAGATTGTACTATGCTAATTAACTTTTACAAAAAGATTTACAATTCTCAGCAGGCCGAAGTAATACGAAATAAAATTTTATATTCAAACTGTCCTATTCTTAATTGTAGCATGGCAATTATTTTTGCTAATTTGGCAGAAACTAGAAAAGAGATACCTGATGCGCATTTTGGAAATGAAAGTGTCAAAGATGCTCTCACCCTTGCTCAAAAGCACTCCCTTGTGGTTTTGCAATCTCAAAATCTAGCAGGAAATCTCTTTCTTTCATTCTATGGTTTGCCTACATTCAAGCAAGCGCACGCACAAATCATAGAAACACTAAAAGAAAAAGGAATATTCTCTACTGCACTAAATAGAGATATTCCAGTACTTACAAATTCACCTGAAAATATTTTGCGCATAGTTTCACAAATGGTTCTAGAACAAAACAACACCGATTTAAGTCTAAAATTTATGCAAAACACGCGTTATGATTTTGAAAAGCACGGGCAAGTTATTCTTAATTCAAACGACCCTAAAACAGCGCTAAAAACTTGCAAAACATTTGGCAAGGATAAATTGCCTATTTATAATGATTTGCAAAAAATATGTCTTGAAAACGGAGATGCAAAAGATATTTTAGAATTTGCTAGATTGAAAGACGCTAATATTACGTTATGCGCAAATGCAATTAGCAAAATTAATAATTTAGAAGTAAGTGAAAAGTTTTTGCACGAACATAATGGACAATTTAATAGAAGTATAATACTTGCCCCTATTTTAGAGCAAGGTGGCTTTAAAACAAAGCGCTATGTAAAGAAACTAGAAAAGCAACTAGACAAAGAATTACGTGATGGAAAAGGCAAAGGGCTAGAACAATCAATGTTCTAACCCCCTATATCTTACACGGACTTTAAAAATCAAAACTAATAATCAACGTCCGTGTACTAATATTATAAACACTTTATTTTATTTTATACATAAAAAAGGAAAATTTTTTTAAAATGTCTCAAAAACAAAAAATACACTTAGATAAAAAGGTAATTGCAAAGTTTATTAACGAACACAAAAATCTCTTTGTAGATAAAAATGGCAACATTCAAATTACAGAAATGATGCCAGCAACTAAAATTGTAGGTTTAAATAGTGTAGCAAAAAATGGCGAATGTGTAATGGTTATATTAAACACAAAAAGCCAAAACAAAGATATACCTAGCATTCAAATTTACTATGTTACTCATTTTCTATTTTTAAATGAAAACTATACCCCTACACCTTTTGAAAATGTCTGGCGTGCCTACTGGGGTGTGCAATTAGAAAAAAATCACCCCAACTTAAATTACCCTAACGAGTTAGCAAATTACTTAAAAAAGTTTCGCTATAAAAGTTTAGCAGACAAGGACACAAAAACTGGGTTACTTTCTAAACTCAATAAATCGCCCGAAGAGAATCAATACAATAAAGAACTAAAAGAGTTTAAAAAGTGTTACGAAAAGGAAAAAGGCGAACGTTCGGCAGAATTTACTAAAAATTTTTAATGTACTCAATTTTGTTTGACAATTCCATTTAAAGTAGTGTATTATTTCTATAGGCTGATTTGTGGCTCTACTACAATAAGGCTAAAACATAAAAGGATGGTACACGACTTGATGAAAATTACTGACATTCGCATTCGTATCGTCAAGAAAGATGACAACAAACTAAAAGCAGTTGCCTCACTCACTATTGACGATTGTTTCGCTGTGCACGACATCAAAGTTATTGACGGCAACCAAGGTTTGTTTATCGCAATGCCTAGCCGTAAAACTCCAGAAGGAAACTACAAGGACATTGTTCACCCTCTCAACA
>CALWTE010000037.1 GCA_944384375.1 uncultured Clostridia bacterium
TCAAATCCTGACAATCTTGCAATTATGTGTTGAGCATTCATTAAAGAAAAAGTATTATTCTCTTCAATGCCATAATGCATTGCAATTTCATCAATATCACTAAAAAAACGAGGAGCATACTCATAAATACCCTCATCCTCATTGTAATGTTTTGTTTCAAAATCTTTTAAAAAATTCTTAGCTTGTAGCTTAAAAAAATCTATATTTGTCATAATATATCTCCTTATCAATTTTTTGTTTATTGTCCTTATAATGCATCCGTAAACTTTTTAGACAATAAACTCTTTCGACAAAGAATATATTATCTTTATGTGGTCGATGAAATCTTTGCACGGACGAGCAGGCCTACCACTAACCTTGAATATATTATAACTGAAAATATATTTCAAGTCAAAGATTTTTAAATATGTTATTAAAAAATATAATAAACTAGCAAGTAGTTTATAACTTTACTCCACATAAAACCCGTAGGCGAATAAGTGTCTATATGTTATGATTTCGTGGATTGGGATGTAGTCGATGAATTTGATATGGTTTGAAAATTTTTGTATGATTGGTGGAGTTGTTTTATTTTTTGTTTTGGGTTTAGGGGTTTGCTTGTTTTTTGTTTTAGATTTACTCTCTATGTTTGCGTGTAACTCTTCCCTATTTTCAGTCTTTAATTCTTCGTTTGTGGTTTTGGTTAAGTTTGAGTATATTTTAAAATCTTCGTTTGCGGTTTTGGTTGTGACGGTGTTGGAATTTATTTTTTTGTTTTCGTTTTCGGTTTCACTACTGATAGTGTGAATGTTTTTGTTTTCGGTTCCAGTTTTGCAAGTTTCGGTTTCAACCCTCCCTTTTTCGGAGTTGATTGTCCCATTTTTTGCAAAAGGTTCGAATTCAGGTGCGTTTGCGCCGCCAATTTTCAATTCCCGAAAGGAAGGAACAACTTCGTTGTTTTACGCTTTGCGTAAGATTCGCACCCTACGGGTCCAAGTCCTGTCGGACCCAAACCGCAACAAATTTGCTCCTGGCTTTGGCTAGAAATAGCACTCCCGTGCTATTCCCTTTACGCGTCGCCCCTTCCTTTCCGCCAGTTCTCAAAAAGCCCAATGTTTAAGGGCTTTTTTGTTATTAAATCTTGAATGCAAGGTTAGCACTTTCTGCAGTGAATGTACTTTGATTTATATCCCATACCATGATGCTTTGATTTGTTATGTAGATGTAACAAAAACTTATGGCGGAGCGATACTTGCCTACAAATACGCAATGAAAAAAGGCTTACGTATAGTAAACCTTTATGAAAATTTTTAGTTTTATTGAATTTTTTTAATATTTTTACTAATTTTTATTGTTTTTTGCTAAGTTTTTAATGTTTTTTTGCAAATTTAAGTTATTTGGTGTGTTTTTCTAGCATTTCATAACTTAAATCTAATATTTGGAAAACTTTTTCTTTTTCTACGCTGCCGTCTAGCAAAATAGTTATCCAGTGTTCTTTATTCATATGATATGCTGGCAAAAAACCATGTTCACCCAGCAAACTACCGCGCAAAAGTGAATCGCATTTTGCTACTAGAATATCTATTTTATCTTCGCCCGCCAAACCCAACTTATACTTTTCTATGTCCATAATAGCACCATACCATTTGCCACTAGGATGACGAAAAACAGCGTAATTTGGATACTTTTGCCATAAATATTCAGGCTTTGTGCCATAGGTTTCATTTACAAAATTTAAAACATCGGCTCTTTTTGCACCATTTTTGCTGATTTTTTCCATTTTTTACTCCTTTTTTAATTGTATTTTATAAATTTTGTTCTGTTTTTATATATTTTTTAATATTATTTAATTTCTCTAATTTTTCTTAATCTTTACAATTTTTTCTATTTTCGCTATATTTTTTTGTTAATTTTTCAGTTCTTGCACCAACTTTATAAATTTTATTATTTTGAAATTCTTTATACTGATTTTTTTATTTTTTTTATTATATTTATTTAAATGAATAAAGTCAATTCAAAAATAAAAAGAGCAACATAAAAGTTAGATAATTTTAAAGATTTATTTTGAAATTACTGGCTTTTTTCTATTTTTACACAAATTTATGACATTTTGAATAAACTGGAAATAGTCGGGCAGTTTTATAGGAGACTAAATAAATATGGGAATTCTAAGTTCTAACAAAGTAATAAATGCTACTAGCATAAATTGTACAGGAGAATTACGCGTAACTCTCGCACTTTCTGCTGCTCCTGACATCATTTCCAACCCTACCGACATTGCGCTAGTGCTGGACCGTTCTGGCAGTATGTCGGGCGACCCTTTAACAAATTTAAAAATAGGTGCAAATACCTTTATTGATATCATCGCAGAAGCCACTGGTGGCACTCAATCTGGTGAAATTGGTTTCGGTAGTCATATAGGTATAGTAAGTTTTGCAACTAGCGCTACAACAGACACTCAGTTAATCACAAGTGCGGCAGATTTGAAGGCAAGCGTTGATAGTTTAGTGGCAAACGGGCTGACAAATCATGCTGATGCTTTTAGCAAGGCTATTGATTTGTTTGACCCATCTTCAACAAACCACAAGGTAATTGTTATGTTTACAGATGGTAATACTACAACTGGTCTACCACCTACACCTGTAGCAGATTCTGCAAAGGCACAAGGCATTGAAATTTTCTGTATCGGTTTAATCGGTAGTGACGGTGTAGATGTATCCGTACTAAATCAATGGGCTTCATCTCCTACAGCGACTCACGTAGCAGTTACTCCAGATGCCGCTGATTTAGAAGAATTGTTTGCCGAACTTGCGCAAAACATTAGTAAAACAGGGGCTACAAATATAGAAATTAACGAAACGCTCAACTCTGACTTTGAGATTGTAAACATTGAGCAACCTGACAAAGGTACAGTTAATCAAGTAAATTCTACAAATCTAATTTGGGAAATAGACGAATTAGGTGTAAGTGGTGTAGAAACCGCAGAACTAAACTTTAACATTAGGCATATAGGGCAAAGCGGCGGAATTAAAGCGGTAAATGAATCAATCACATACAGTGATACAGAAGGTAATGTTGCAATTTTCCCTGACCCTACTGTAAATGTTATTTGTTGTAATACGGACATTCAACCTGAAAATTGTCCTACACCTATTTCTCTCGTGTCTAGTAATTGTCAAGATGCTACCACATACGATTTAGGTGAATTTGCTCTAGAATCACAAGGCAGAATTATTCAACTTAATTTAACCTTGCAAAACGTATGCCCTGCTAAAAGAGTTGCTCTAGCCGTAATTTTAACCGAAGTAGACGAAAATGGTATGGAGCACCAACGCGGTATGAAGGCTATGACGATTCCTGCAAGCGAATGTGAAAGTTGCCGTGATTTGAATATCAATGGCATCAAATTCGTGTTGCCTGAAGATATCAGCGAATCTGCTAGCGGCACTCAACAACTCTGTAACGTAAGAAACTTGCGTGCTCGTGTAATTGCTAACTATATTGATACTGATTTCCGTTGTGGAGAATCAGACGAAGTTATCACAGTTACTACTAGCGTAGAATAAAATTTAATTTTAGAAAATTTGCTTTTAAAAACTTAATATTTAATCTTAAAACACACTATAAAAATATACAATTTTTGGGAGTCAATCCACTATTAATATTTGCATTCTCAAAATATTAGATTTTTTTAGGAGATATTTTGACTTTTAAAAGTTTAGTTTTTTAAAAATATTACAACATTCAAAAATTAAATTTTTGAAGATTTGCATTCTTTATAAAATTAAATTTTCTAATTAAAAAACACCCTAAAAGTATTTTTTAGGGTGTTATCTTTTTGCTTGCGAAAATTTTATAAAATGTTAGTTTTTTATCAATTTTTTGTAAAAAATTGCGTTTTTTTGACAAAAAATACGCAAAAACGCATAAATTTTAGCAATTTTCAAAAAATTTCTCTTTTTTGAATTTCTTTTTTTCTTTTTGATATTTTTAAAATTTATAGAAAAATTAATAGATAAACAAGCAAAAAGATAGTGGCAATATTTTCCCCCACTATCCTTTTAAAATTAGTTTAAAAATTTACTAAATGATTTTTATTCAATTTATTTTGTTTTGAGTTTTCTCTCTAATCTTTTTTGCTTATTCCTTAATCTATTTGCTCATCTATACTGAAATTATTTTACACATTTTCACTGAAACCGTTTGAATATGTAAAAGTGTAACCAGTATCAGTAATTGTTATAACAAAGTTCTCTCTAATATTGTTTTCATTTGATACGCTCTTAACGCGTACGTTGAATTTGTTTTCGTCATTTCTGTCTTGAGTAATTTCGTACTTAACCTTGTCTTGCCCTGATGCACTATTATTCATAAACTCTAATTCAAGAGACTTTTCATTTCTTTCGTTCTCAAACTCAACTTCAGTTTCGTTTGTCAATCTGCCATTTTGATAAATAGAGTAACTATATTCAATTTCATTATTTTCTTTTTCATGCTCAATGGTTATATAATTTTGACTATTCGCTCTAGAACGAGTAGTAAATTCTATTGAAACCTCTGTTTCATTACCTTCTTGCTCATACTCTCTTTCACCGACAACATCAAAAGTACTACCGCCATATACTATTACACCCTGCAAAGTTGTATTTACTTCCATTTCAACTTCATTATCGTCTAATTCTTCCTCTGTCCTTGTGTCAATTTCCTTATAATACATCACAAATTGCTCTTGCCCGCCGTTAATTTGCGGAATAGATAACGTCATTTTTAAATTATATTCGCCATAATACTCGTCAGTTTCGGCAACTGTGGTGTTGGTAAAGTATTCAGTCGTATCGCTAGCGAGCATATCACGAAACATTCCCATATAACTAGCAATGTTATTTACGTCTTCATCACTAACACTGCTAGGACGAGAAGTGGCGGAAGTGTCGCCCGTGCTTGTATCAGTAAAAGTGCTAGCATTGTTTAAAGCAGATTGAGTAGCCACAGTGTTACTCTGCAAGTAATTCACACTAGAAATCGCCGCCATCGCGTAGAAATCTTGCGCATCAATGGTTGCGCTTGAAGGATTGTCACCACACGCAGTCAAGCCAACCCCCGCAGTCGCAACCAGTGCCACGGCAGTACCTAAAAATAAACCTTTCTTTAATTTTAAAATCATAAATATTCCCCCTTAAAAAGTTTTTCAAAAAATATTTTATCATAAACCATAAAATACAATCAAGCAAATTTAATTAAATTATTTTTTTATATAATATTTTGAAAAAATCAAACACTAATTAAAAAAACGCAACATACCTACAATATTTGGCAACTATATCGCTAATTTTAAGCATTTACCTGTTAATTTTTGCTAAATTAATATAAAATTATTTAAAAATAATTAAAAAAAATAATAAAAAACAAGTATGCAAAGGTGGTTTGTTCTGCACACTTGTTTAATAATTGTTTTTTATTAATTTATGTTTATATTTTAAAATGTAATTATATAAACCAATTTAATAATTATTTAAAATTAATTTATTTATGTTTTTTAGCATATCCTATTAACACAAATTGCTAAATAACATACTTAGGTTTACTTTTCAATAAATCGCTATTGATTATATTAAATAAACTAATATAACTAATCTTATTAATTGCTACCAGATAAATATCCTAAGAATAAGTATGAAATACCATCAGCAAATTCAAAGCCAGGAACAGGAACTGTAATTCCAGCCTTACTTGCATTAACAGACACACACGCAATACTATCATTCGCCCAAATACTATTTTGAATTAATCCTATGGCTTTTTCTAAAGCCCGTGCTGCCTCTTGTGGGTTTGTACCCGCTATTTGTTGAGCACGCATTGCCGCTTGCAATGCGTCCCAATATGCGTCAGCATAGAAGTTTTGTCTATACCCTGTTAAGCCAGTTGTATTAAATTCGGTATAGTTAATTTTACCGCCTTCTATTGAGTCTGCCATAAGCCCCCAGTTAAATTCAGCAGCATCTAATGCTTCTGCTGGTGTTTTATCAGTAGTATCATAGTTACGCAATAATAGACTTAAACCTGAATCTTGTAAATTAAGTAAGTTTACAATCATTTTCTTTGCTGCATTAGGTATCATCGCTTCTGCTGCACCAGAATATTGCATAAATGGGTCTTTACCATCAGTCCAGTTATCAAACAC
>CALWTE010000038.1 GCA_944384375.1 uncultured Clostridia bacterium
CAGGTGGTGAAGTGCGTATCAACGGCAACGACATAGGTTTAGGCACTAATAGTACAACAGTTACATACCAAGCAATACCTTATAGAGGATATTTCATAATCGGTTGGTATTTAAACGACACACTTTACACACTTAGTGGAAATACAGTTATAGACAGAGAAATAACCCTTACCGCAGACAAAACAAGGGGAGTGTGTGTTACTGCCGTATTTAGCACAAATGCAAGTGAAACTCCAAGTTTAACATTTAATAAAAATACAAATATATCAATTGCATCTAACATAGGCGGACAAGCCAGAATGGTAGGCTTTGCAGATAGTGATAACGAAATAACCCTAATGGCAATAGTACAAAAGGGATACAAGTTTACAGGTTGGTATGTAGACGGAACTTTACTTAACGCATATTCCAGCGCCACTCTAAGCACAACAAACTTAGCCGGCAAAACAATCGTTGCCCGCTTTGTCCAAAATAGCAATGGCAACGTTAACGAAGATATTAACAACAGTTAAAAAACCACTAATTGTTGTATTCGTTCTATAAATACAAAATAACAAAAACGCCAAAATAGATAATCAATAGTATTTAACTAAAAATGATTGTTAAAGTACGCGTCAACAATTGTTGACACGTACTTTTTCATTTATCAAAACCCCCATAATTTTGTATCAAAATTTAGACACTAAGCATAAATGAATTAAACTTTACTGACTTTTGTTAATTGTATTGCTTTTTTTGGAAAAAAAGTTTATAATAAAATCAATTAGCAAAACTATTTAAAAGCGCTTTGAATTAATTTTGTACGTATGGAAATTTAAAATGCTGGGAAATTTAATTTCACAGGCCTAAATTTTGCCCAAACCGCAAATAAATAGTTTTTAAATCAAGCCAAAAGGAGAAATGCCTATGAGTGTAATTGAAATTGAGCATTTGACGCAAGATTACGGACACGGAAGGGGTATTTTTGATGTTACTTTTTCGGTGGAGCAGGGCGAAGTTTTCGGTTTCTTAGGGCCAAACGGCGCGGGAAAATCTACCACAATTCGCCATATAATGGGCTTTTCCAAACCGCAAAAAGGCGAAATAAATGTCTTTGGGCTAGATTCCTTTAAATACTACTACAAAATTTTAGACAGAGTGGGGTATTTGCCAGGTGAAATTGCCTTGCCAGAAGGTCTTTCTGGTTGGGAATTTATAGATATGATGAGCAAACTCAGGCACACAAACGACAAAGAGCGCCTTAACTATTTACTAAACAAATTCAAACTCAACCCGACAGGCGAAACAAAAAAAATGAGTCTAGGCGACAAAAGAAAACTTGCCATTGTTACTGCCTTTATGGGCGACCCCGAACTACTTATTCTAGACGAGCCGACGAGTGGGCTTGACCCCGTAATGCAACAGGTTTTTATTGATTTTATCAAGGAAGAAAAGCAACGTGGCAAGACGATTTTGCTATCTAGCCACATCTTTAACGAAGTGGAAGCGACTTGCGATAGAATTGCAATTATAAAAGACGGGCGAATTGTTTCTAACTTTGACGCAAAGGACATCACGCAAAACAAGACAAAAACGTATGTTATCACCTTTGAAGATGCGCATCAATTTGCGGAATTTTGCAAAGATTTACCTAAATACGACAAGCGTGTAAAAAGCCTAAAAAAGATATACATAAAAGAGCAAGAGCCTGAGAGTAATACGGTAAAAGTAATCTTAAATGACGACGATATAGACAAGTTGGTTTCGCGCATTAGCAAGTACGACGTGGCATTATTCAAGCAAGAAAAATACACTTTGGAAGATTATTTTATGCACTTTTATAAAGAAGACAAGGACTTTGGGGGTGTGCTGTAAATGGAAGAAGTAATTAAAGTTGAGAATTTGACCAAAGATTATGGCAACGGGCGTGGCGTGTTTGACTTAAATTTTACCGTTAAAAAGGGCGAAACTTTCGGCTTTGTGGGAACTAATGGGAGCGGGAAAACGACTACCATTCGGCACATTATGGGCTTTTTGAAACCGCAAAAGGGCAACTGCTCTGTCCTAGGGAAAGACTCGTGGAAGTACTCTAGCGAAATCAAAAAAGACGTTGAATACGTGCCAGGCGAAATTGCCTTCCCCGATTTGCCGACAGGTACGGAGTTTTTAAAGAGCCAGGCCGAACTTTTGGGGCTGAAAAATATGGACTATGCGAATTATTTGCTAGAGCGTTTGCAGTTAGACCCTTCGGCAAATTTAAAGCGAATGAGTAAGGGTATGAAACAAAAGACCGCAATTGTGGCTGCTTTTATGGCTGATAAAGATATTTTAATTCTTGATGAGCCGAGCACTGGCCTAGACCCGCTGATGCGTTTAACTTTTGTAGACATTTTAAAAGAAGAACAGAAAAAAGGCAAAACAATCTTTATGAGTAGCCAGATGTTTGACGAACTAGAAGAAACTTGCGACAGGGTTGCCCTAATTTTTGAAGGTAGAATTGTGGATATAGCCGATGTAAATGCACTAAAAAATTTGCCTTATAAAATGTTTAAAGTGGAATTTTTGGAAGACGCCGAATATAAAAAGTTCAAGGCAGGCGAGTTTAAAGTAGTACGCGACCAGCCACAATACAGCCAGGTGACAGTTCAAGTATTTAATGAAGATTTAAAGCAGTTTTTTAGCACATTAAAAAATTATAAGTTAAAATTTATTTCCGAAGTTAATTATAATCTTGAAAAATACTTTTTGGAAAAATTAAAAGAAATGCAAAAGGAGGCAAAAAATGTTTAGTAAAGCGCTATTTAAACAATCAGCCAAAGCAAACTGGATGAAATGGGTTTGCGTAACAGTGGCTACTTGCGTAATGCTGGCGATAGTTATTATTGTACTAGGTAATCTAGGCATAAACGATATTCGTGATTCGTTGAAAAACGTATTCACGCAGGCTGACCAAGAATCTAGCCTAAAAGAAGAATCGGTTGATGCATATGATTCATATTTTACCATAATGGGGAATTATGATGAGTTGTATGGCACGTTGAACACAACTGTAAATGTTCCGCCTTTTATAAATAATCAAACTGTTGTATCGCTTATGAACTCTATGGTAATTGAGCCATACAGCACGTGGGAGCAAAACTTTATAGAAACAAATGGCAGAGAACCAACAGTTGACGAAGAACAAGAGCAAATTCAGTCCGTTGCTAATACATTCGCTAGTTTTTCGGAGCAAGTAGGAATGGAAGAAGAAGCTTTGCGTACTATGATTGTAGGTTTATTGACCTATTATAGCCAAGACTACACTCCGCCTACTGATACCGCGGTTGACGATTATACGGTAATTGATAGTTACTTTGCGCAACAAGTTTATGACCAGGCATATGCTCAAGAGATAGCAAAAGAAGATGCCACCGTTGAATATGCTACCACTAGGGCGGAATCGGCTAGTGTTATGGCAGAAGATATAATTGTTAGATATAAGGCAGATGTTGCTAGTGCAGGCGGGACTTACGTATTCAATGCCGAAAACTACATTACAGTTGCGACCGATTATGTAAACGACACTATGTATAATAGTGTTTACGATATGCAAATTGAAGAAGGTGCAACTGCTGATGATGCAAAAATAACCGCTGTTTCGGTAAAGGTTATTTCTAATACGGCGATTTCTACATATCAACTTTGGTTGGACGAGTTTGCTGCGGATAACGAAGCAAGCGGAGCAGGTGAAATTACTGCCGAACAAAAAGAATCTGCTAGAAGCGAAGCAATTAAGAGTATTTCAGACCAAATTCCAGAGAAAGTAGGCGAAGCCCTTGCTGAACTAGGTAATATGGACATTTACGGGCTAATTATCGGTTCAATTTTCTACCGTATTGCAGGCTTACTACTTCCTATGGTGTTTGTAATAATGACAGCGAACGGACTACTTGCAGGGCAGGTAGATTCGGGTTCAATGGCTTATGTGCTTTCTACACCTACAAAACGTAGGACAGTTACTGTTACACAAATGACATATTTAATCACGTCACTACTTGCGATGTACTTATTGCTAACAGTCGTCAGCGTGATTTCAATTTGGGTGGTCGGCGGTAATTCCTTTGCCATAAATTACGGCGAAATCTTGCTGTTTAACCTAGGTGCGTTCTTGACAATGTTTGCCTTTGCTGGCTTCTGTTTTATGTGCTCTGCGTTGTTTAATAGGTCTAAACATTCAATGAGTATCGGGGGCGGATTAACCATATTTATGCTAGTTTGTACTATCTTAGGTTTGTTTGGTTCAAATGTAGTGCCAAGTGCAATGAGAATTGATGCTATGAATTTCTTTAATTATCTATCTATAATTTCGTTCTTTGATACAGTGTCTATTTTGGACGGCGGTTTGAGTTACTTATGGAAATTTGCAATTCTTTTGGGCATAGGTATAGTAACCTTTATTATCGGTATATTTAGATTTGATAAGAAAGATTTGCCACTATAACACAAAAGACAAGTTTAGTTATACTTGTCTTTTTCTATTAGAAAAAATTTAATCTTCTAAATTAAATAAAATATTAAAAAATGTAAAATTAGGGGGAAATTAAACTATAAAATTTTAAGATGTAATAGGGTAAAATATTTAAATTTATACATTATAAAATTTGATTTACTAATAAAATTTATTTATCTTTTAAAAAATCTCGCAAATTTACTTGACTTGGAGTTTGCTCTAAATGATAAAATAAAGAAAAACAAAAAAGGTGGTTTTTAAGTATGAAAAAATTAGTAGTTTACTTTTCAAAGGCAGGCGAACAGTGGCTAAACGGTGGTCTGGGCGTGATTGAAGTAGGGAATACCGAAAAAGTGGCAAAAATGATTGCCGATATAGAAAAGGCGGATATCTTTAAGGTTGAAACTGTCAAAGACTACCCGCAAGGGTACTATGAATGTTGCGACGTGGCTAAGGAGGAACTCCAAAATAAAGACTTACCCGAATTAAAGGAGTACTTGCCTAGTATTTCGGGTTACGACGTGATTTATATAGGTTATCCTTGCTGGTGGGGGACTTACCCTAGGGCGATTGCGACTTTCCTTAGTAAATACGACTTTAATGGCAAGAAGATTCGTCCGTTCTGCACTCACGAAGGTAGCGGTATGGGCAACAGCGAGCGAGATTTGAGAGCGAACTTGCCTACTGCCGAAGTCCAACAAGGTTTAGCAATTCGTGGACATTTAGTGGATACCGCAAGACAAAATATCCAAAACTGGATAGATAGTTTAAATTAATATATTTAAAAATCGCAAAATAGCGTTTCTATTAACTTTAAGGGGCGGGTATTTGCGGTTTTTTGTTTATGGCAAAAAATGTTAAAAATTTGGCTTATTTTATGCAAATTTGCGTCAGTAAAAAGTTTTTTGGACAAAAGTATTGCAAGTTATGTCGTTTTATAGTATAATCGTTATAGAACAAGTGGTAGGGGGTCATATGCAAGAACCGACACTTACAAAAAAACAGTTTAAATTCCTAAAGCATATCAGTAGCGAAATGTCGCAAGAAGATAGTATTTTAATCAAAAATGCCTTGTTAGAATTTTCCAAAAATTCAGTTTTTAACGATGCATTTAGTAAGTTGGTCGCTGTCGGTTCTAACATTGAGTGTGTTAAACTTGATGATTATGTCAATTTGACTTGTCCTATACAAATTATCCAACCAGAAGGGCGCTTTGATGCTGAGCTGGAAATTAGTATTTTTAAAGACGAAGACACCCCAAAAGTGCAGTTTATTATGAATTGTGCTAACGAAATTTTTTATGATTTACCCATGAATTCAAGTGAAGAAATTGAAAGATTTTGGGATACTCCACTTAAATTTTACCAAATTCCAGAAAACTCATTATTAATTTGCAGTAAATATCTAGATACCGCTTTTTTTGCTGTAAATAAAGATTATTGTTTTATTGCAAATTACGATGCTAGTGAAAAATGCCCAGTAAATATAGATATTGCTACCGCATATTTTTCTGGTAAATCTTTTAAGAGTTATCCTGATTATATGTATGAATTTGATAAACTAAGAAAAGGCCACCCCTTTTATTCGCACTATGGGGGTACACGTAGATACGAAACTAATTATTCTTTTAATAATGATGGTAGTATAAATAAAAAATCTATTTCAGTAGACACCTTTTTTAAGGTAATTCGCGAGTTTAGACAGTTTAATATTACAGCGATGCCAAAAGGTTGTCTTGTTGAACGCGTGGAATATGGTTTAGGTAAACCATCTGTTTCAAAAGAAGTAAAATTAAATTCATTAACTAAAAAAATAAATCTTTCTATTGAAGATTTAGAAAACTTAAATGACATTATAAAAGAATTTGAACTGCGTTGCTCTAATGGTGAAAAATCAAAATTAAGAAATTTTCAACAGCATAAATCTCACAATTTGAAAAATGATGAAAAATTTAAGTTGAATTCTTTTTATAAAGAATTTTGGGAATATCAGCGCAAAAAAAGTGGCAAATTAAGTTACGAGGAAAATAAAAAACTAAAAGAAAGTATGCATGACGATTCTATATTGTGGCATTTAAAACAACAAGCATTGAAACAACATTCGCAGAGTTTAGAGCAGACAGCAGAGCAGGTGATGGGCAGGACAATGACTTCTTTTGCACGCAATAATAAAGACACAAAACAAACCGCCCAAAATGTAATATTAATGTAATAATACTTGCTAAATTTGACTTGTCATAATTTTAATGGCAAGTTTTTTGTTTAAATTTTTTATTAAAAATGCGTAATTAATATTAAAATATTAAAAATATAAAAAACTTTTATACAAATTGAAAATTTTTCACTTTTAACAATTATAATATTTTCTTTCGTAATTCAAAGCATAATGAAAATAAGAAATAAAATCAAGGAGTTAGCAAACTATTATAATAAATTTTCATTTCTCCTTGATTATTATTATAATAAAAGATTAAATAATTTTAGCCGAGATTTTTAATTACCGCCGTAATAAGAAGAATACTATAAATCAAAAAGAATATAAGGCGGTTACGATTTTTAATTAAAAATACAAACGACCTATAAAATAGATTTTCTAATTATTAAAAAGGCTAAAATAATATAATTTTTAAATTAAATATTCCCAGCCTTCATTTTCAATTTTCAATTTTCAATTTTCAATTTTCAATTTTCAATTTTCAATTTTCAATTTTCAATTTTCAATTTTCAATTTTCAATTTTCAATTTTCAATTTTCAATTTTCAATTTT